>CADCWH010000257.1 GCA_902806395.1 uncultured Thermomicrobiales bacterium
CTAGCCGACGCCGTGGCCAGCCAACTCGACGCCATGGGAAGGGGCAAGGTGACACCTCGCACGGGTCCGATCGCCCCAGCCAGGACCGTAGAGCATGGGTCTGGGATGACGGGGACCGGGATGTCCGGCCAACTCCAAGGCGATGACCGGCTCACGGCCCGGGAACGAGAGGTGTTGCGCCTGGTCGTGGCTGGCCGCACCGATCAGCAGATCGCGGACGACCTGTTCATCAGCTCCCGGACGGTGCAATCACACTTGCTCCGCGTGTTCCGCAAGCTCAAGGTGCGGAGTCGGACGGGTGCCGCCGCGCGAGCCGTGCGAGACGGTCTGGTGTGAACCGGTCCGGGAGACGACTGGTACCCGTGACAGGTAGTTTCGTAGTCGCGACCGGTCGCGGGGGTCGACCGGTGATGCCGAACCCAGATGGGCACCCTCAATCCGTCTGGTCGTCAAGTGGTGGCCGAGGCGGTCAGGATCGTGCGAGCGGCGCCGGTGCGCTCCACGGTCCCTCTCATCCCACCGCGTCGCGGTTACCCCGAGCACGGCGATCGACGCGGTCATCACCCCGAATGAGAACGAGTTCGTCCGCCACCGGGTTATGAGCGTCTCCTAACTAGGGCGGGAGCCGGTCGCCAGCGGCGTGGCAGACCCATCCGTCGTCCCGGACACCGCGCGTGAACCCGGCGCAACGGCAGCCTCGGCCGGGGCATTCGGGTCCCGAATGCCCCGGCCGAGGTCCCGTAAACAGCGTGAGATGACCCGGTGCGGTAGCACGGTGGTGAACCGACCGACGGGGATCGCGGCGACATCGCTACGTATACGTAAACCCGACGGGCCGTGATGGTTTGCGTAATTAGACGGATGGGCGGGGACGGTCCACGCGCCTACCCTGACTTCAGGTGACCGGCGGATCATCGAGCCATCGCGATGGCGACCGACCCCCCCGCCGTGGCGCACCGGAGAGACGGAGGGACCGTTTCCCGTAGTCTAGAACAGGAGACGACCCCCGATGACCTGCCCGTCTTGCGCCAAGGCGCTCCTGGTGCTGCGGCCTCACTCCGCCTCCTGCCCGGTCTCTTGCCGGTGCGGGTTCCGCTCGACTGTCGGCGGCCTCCGCGGAGAGACCCGCATGACCTATATCCTCCGGACCGTGGGACCCGTAGGCCCGGAGCCGGTCCGTGCCCGACGCTAAGCCGCCGCTGCTCCATATGCGGTCCGTCTCCTGCACCCATTGCGGGGGAGCAATCCTCCTCCCCAACTCGGTCTACCCGGAGACCTGGCAGGCGGGGCAGCGGCCGGTGAAGGTGGTCTGGTGGGAGAGGATGGCGTAGCCGGTCTGCTCGGCGGCGACGTGGTGGGCCATCAGCGCAACGGGGACATCGACGTCGACGAGGAGGCCGCAGCCCAGGCAGTGGACGTGGTCGTGGCGGTCGACCCGCTTGTCGAAACGGCTGGCCTGGTCGGCGAAGGTCAGTTCCTGGACCAAACCGTGCTCGGCCAGGACGTGGAGGGAGCGGTAGACGGTGCCGTAGGCGATCCGCGGGTCCTGACGTCGGACGCGCTCGAAGATCTCGCCGGCCGTCAGGTGGTGATCGGCCGCCCGCACGGCGTCGAGGATCAACGTCCGCCGCGTCGTCGTCCGGTATCCGGGTGCCGCCATCGTGCCGCCACGCTCCCGCCGAGGTGATCCCATTGCGAATGAGTCTCGTTCCTGATGTCGAAAGTTTACCACTGCGCTCGGGATTCCGGAAGGGAGTCGCGTCCGGACGGCCATGCGGGCATGGTCCCGACCGGTCACGAGGGGCTGACCGATGGTTCCGGCGACCCGTGGCTCGATTCACGCGGTATGATCGAGTCCACGGATGGGCGCGGGCTGATCGGGGTCTCTCCCGATGACATGCCCGGCGCCGCGACGCGCGTGACACGGGAAGGCGAGGAATAGGGCCACGATGGAATGGTTGACGAGTCCGGAGATCTGGATTGCGCTCTTCACGCTCACGGCGTTGGAGATCGTGCTCGGGATCGATAACATCATCTTCATCTCGATCCTGGCGGGCAAGCTGCCCAAGGAGCAACAGGCGCGGGCGCGAAATGTTGGTTTAGCCCTGGCAATGATCACCCGCATCCTGCTGCTGCTCTCCCTGAGCTGGGTGATCGGGTTGACCGAGCCGCTGTTCGAGATCATCGACCAAGAAATCTCTGGCCGGGACATCATCCTGATCGTCGGTGGTTTGTTCCTGCTCGGGAAAGCCACCTTCGAATTGCACGAGAAACTGGAGGGCACGGAGGCGCACGGTAGCGCGGGCGCCGCGACCGCGCAGTTCGCCGGCACCATCGTCCAGATCCTGCTCCTCGACATCGTGTTTTCGCTTGACTCGGTCATTACCGCGGTCGGCGTCGCCGACGACATCGGGGTGATGATCGCGGCGGTGATGATCGCGGTTGGGGTGATGTTGGTCTCGGCGGGCGCAATCAGCAACTTCGTCAACGAGCACCCGACCGTGAAGGTCTTGGCGCTCATCTTCCTCCTCCTGATCGGCATGTCGCTCGTCGCCGAGGGTTGGGGCCAGCACATCTCGAAGGGCTACATCTACTTCGCGATGGGCTTCTCGGTGATGGTGGAGTTCTTCAACCTGCGCGTGCGGCAGAAGGGCGGCCACCCCGTCGAACTGCGCCCGACCTACGTCAAGGACGAGGCAGCGAAGGGGGCAGTGCCCTCGGCCCAGAGGGCGGAGCGGATGGGCGATCCGGCCGTCTAGTGAACGAGTGGCGTGGGCGGCCCACCGGTCGGGGTGTCCCCGCCGGGCCGCTCGCCTCGCGTTCGTGAGTCATCTCAGGAGGCGAACATGCCATCGGTCGTCGTGACGCGGGAGATCCCGGAGGCGGGATTGCGCCTGGTGCGGGAGGCGTTCTCGGATGTCGAGGTATGGGCCGACCCCTTGCCACCAACGGCCGCGCAACTCGCCGGCCTGCTCCGTGGGCGAGACGGCGCCCTCACGCTGCTGACCGACACCATCGACGGCGAGGTCCTGGACCGGGAGCCGCAACTGAAGGTGGTCAGCAACTTCGCGGTTGGCTATGACAACATCGACGTCGACGCCGCCACCGCCCGGGGTGTCGCGGTCGGGAACACCCCGGACACGCTGACCGAGACGACGGCGGACTTCGCCTTCGCCCTGCTGATGGCGGCGGCTCGCCGGGTGACCGAGGGGGCCGACTACGTCCGGGCCGGGAAGTGGGAAACCTGGGGCCCGCGTCTGCTGCTGGGTCGTGACATCCACGGCGCCACCCTCGGGATCGTCGGCTTCGGGCGGATCGGCAAGGAGGTCGCGAGGCGAGCCCGTGGCTTCGGGATGGAGGTCCTCGCCACCGATGCCTTTGAGGACCCCGCGGCTGCTGCCGAGTTCGGGGTCGAGTACGTGCCGTTGGATGACCTGCTGCGACGCAGCGACTTCGTCAGCCTCCACGTCGCGCTGACCCCCGAGACGACGGGGATGATCGGGGCGGACGCCTTCGCGACCATGAAGCCCGAGGCGATCTTGGTCAACGCCGCCCGTGGGCCGGTGGTGGACACCGACGCCTTGGTGTCCGCGTTGGAGGCGGGCCAGATCGCTGGGGCGGCACTCGACGTGACTGACCCGGAGCCGATCCCCGCCGACCATCCCCTGCTGCGGCTGCCCAACGCGCTGGTCGTCCCCCACATCGCCTCGGCGACGGTGGCGACGCGGGACAGGATGGCGGAAATGGCGGCCCGCAACCTGATTGCGGTGCTGCGTGGCGAGCCCCCTCCCTCGATCGTCAATCCCGAGGTCTTGGGTCGGTAGCCAGCGGAGAGGTGCCACCTGCCATCCCGCCGCTGGTTGAGGCAGGGTCAGTACGGAGACGCGACACGAAAGAGGAGTACGACCGAATGACGCGACCGCTGACTCCGGAGGATATCGTCTATGGGATGACCCCGGCGGGTGATCCCCGCGTCAGCCCGGACGGGGCCTCGATCCTCTACACGTTGACCGTGACCGACCACGAGACCGGCAAGGTCACGACCGACCTGTGGCGGATGGGGATCGACGGGAGCGACCGATCCCCGCTCACGCACTCCGAGCCCGGCATCCGGGCCGGGAGTGGGCGGTGGTCGCCGGACGGGCGGGCGATTGCCTTCGTCCGCGACGACGGGACGACCCGCCAGGTGCGGGTATTGCCGATGCCCGGTGGCGAGTCCCGGGTCGTCGTGACCGCGAAGCAGCCGGTCGGCGGGTTGGAGTGGTCGCCGGATGGGGCGTCCCTGGCCTATGTCGCCCCAGTTGACCCGGCGAACCCGGACGGCGCGGATCGTCCGGAGGGTGCGCCTCCCCCGGTCCGGGTCACGCGCCGCTATGACTACAAGCAGGACAACCGGGGATATCTGGGAGATATCCGTCTCCAAGTCCACGTCGTCGACGTGGTGTCGGGAACCGTCCGTGTCCTGACCCGGGACGCCTTCGACCACGTCGACCCGCAATGGTCGCCAGACGGCACGACGATCGCCGCGAAGCAGACGACCCACAACGGGATGCATAGCCAGTTGTCGCTCGTCGCCCTGGCGACCGGTGTGGAAACTCTGGTCGGGCCGGCGTCGGGCGCGATCGGTGTCTGGGCGTGGTCGCCGGGCGGGGACCGGATCCTCTTCGCCGGCGACGAGTCGCAGACCTGGCAGACCGATTGGTTCACCTATGACCCGGCGACGGGCGAGACGCGGCGCCTCACCCACGACCTACCCGTGTTGCCGGACGCCGGTTACCCGACGGTGGTGCCGCCGTCCCAGCCGATTTGGCTGGACGATCGGCGGGTGCTGGTCAACGCGACCCGGTCCGGGTCGAGTGGGCTCTACGAGACCGACGCCGAGACGGGCGAGACGACCCTCGTCCACGATTCCCGCGGAACGCGGTCGGGCCTGAGCGTCGATGCGTCCCGGCGGTGGGTGGTGCAGGCGGCCTCCGGGATGGATATGGCCGGCGAGATCGCCGTCTTCGACCGGGAGACCGGGACCGAGCGGATCGTGACCGCCTACGGGTCCGACCTGCTGGCAGAGGCGCCGGCGGCGACTTGGGAGCGACTCGATGTCGAACGCGGCGGATGGGTGACTGAAGCCTGGCTGTTGTTCCCGCCGGGATTCGACCCGGCTCGTCGCTACCCGGTGATCCTCGATGTCCACGGAGGTCCGAACGGTTTCTACGGGTACGCCTTCAACGCCACCCAGCAGGTGCTGGCCAGCAGCGGGTTCCTGGTGGTCTACGCGAACCCGCGCGGTTCCGGCTCGTACGGGCGGGACTTCACCCAGGCGGTGATCACCGATTGGGGCGGGGAGGACTACCTGGACCTGATGGCGGTCCTCGACGAGGTGTTGGCGCGGCCCTATGCCGATCGGACTCGGACGGGCATCTACGGGTATAGCTATGGTGGGTACATGACGGCTTGGGCGATCGGGCAGAGCGACCGCTTCGCGGCGGCGGTCTGCGGCGCACCCTGCTTCGATCTGGAGTCGTTCTACGGCACGAGCGACATCGGCCACGTCTTCGGCGAATTGCAGTTCGGCGGTCAGGCCCACGCCATCCCCGAGTGGTACGCGGCCCACTCTCCGAGCCAGTTCGCTCACCGCGTCACCACCCCGACCCTGATCGTCCACGGCGAGGCGGACGACCGCTGCCCGATCGGGCAGGGCGAGCAGATGTTCGTCGCCCTGGCAAAGGCGGGTTGCGAGGTCGAGTTCGCCCGGTACCCCGGTGGGAGCCACATGATGCTGAGGAACGCCCCGCCCGCCCACCGTGCTGACTACTTGGGCCGGGTCTCGGGTTGGTTCCGGGATCATCTCCAGCCAGCGAGCGAGACCGGGACGCCCGTTGCGGCCAGGGCGGTAACGGCTAGCTAGCGCACGGACTGACCGGCAATGACGGTCGGCTGAGACCGATTGGTCCCTTGATGGTCGAGGACGCGACGAACCCCGTGCCGAGAGGCACGGGGTTCGTCGTAGGTCAGGTTTACGGTCACGAGTGACCGGTCGGGTTACGGGGTCTCGGTCGCCGGGACCTCGACATCGTCCTCGGTCTCTTCGGTCGGCTCTTCGGTCGCGGCCGGCGGGTCAGTCGCGGCCGGGGCCTCAGTTGCGGCCTGCGGGTCAGTGGCGGCCGGGGCCTCAGTCGGGGCTTCCGTGGCAGCGGCCTCGGTGGTGACCTCGGCGGTCGTCTCTTCGGTCGCGGCCTCTTCGTCGTCGGCGTCATCGACGATGAATTCACCAGCGATCTCGAGGACTTCGTCGCGGCTCAGGGCCTCGTCGAAGGAGTCCGGGAAAGGCAGTTCGCCGTTCAGCAGGTTGAGGTAGCCGGCGTGGCGGGCCTCGACGCTGTGGATGCTCAGGGCGGCGGCGAGGATGCCATCGTCCTGGATCTGCGGGGCGGCACCGGCATAGGCAGCGACGCCGGTGTTCTCGAGCGCCTGGGCAATCTCCAGGAAGGCGATCGCGTCATCGCCGTAGCCAAAGTCGTACTCGCCCTCGGTGACCGGCTCGCCACCGAGGTCGATGATGGTCTGGGTCAGGGCATCGACGTGGTCCTGCTCGTGGTTGCGGATCACTTCGAGGTTGCTGAAGACCTCCTCGCCCTGGGCGCTGTCCGAATCGTCAGCGTCCTCAGACTCGGCGTCGTCCTCTTCCTCATCCTCGTCATCGTTCGCCTCGACGTCGGCGTCGACCTCGTTGAAGTCTTCGGCCGAGAACGTGGCGAGGCCGTCACGATAGAAGGCGTACTCGAGGTGCTCGAGGGTCAGGGCGTAGTTGAGGATCTCGATATCGTCGGCGAAGTCCTCACCCTGGGCCAGGACGGCCCGCATCGAACCGGTGGCCGGCACGGCAGCGAGGGCCAAGGCACCACCGGCGCCGATCTTCGCCGCGTTGGACAGGAAGCCACGTCGTGACCCCAACCGCGTCCGCTCGACCGCGATCGCGGTCATCAGGCGCTCGCGCACCGCCGGGTTCGTCATATCCTGAGTCATTCGATCCTCCCGTGGATTCGACAGGCACGCCGCTGGGGCGATCTCCTGGATGTCGGCGTCCCGGCCATCGCGTCGCCACAGGGGCAAGATCGCAGGCCGAACCGTCTCCGTACTCGCCGGGGCTGATTGCCACCGTAGAACGTGTACGGCGCTCACGGTGCACGAGACGTGCCATCATCGTGTGATAGGTAGTCCTGGCTTTTCCACCGTACGGTCATCGGTAGTCGTGCGAAGTAGGTACGAGGATGCCAGGTGACGGTGACTGGACGCCCTGGTCCTCCGTCATGTCGGTGATGAGGGCCCCCTCAGCGGCACGGGAGCGGTCCAGCCGCCAGATGCGACCGGCGAGCAGGTTGAGGGTGCCGCCCCGGTGCTGGACCTTGCCCTCGATGGTCAGGAAGGGCTCACCCCGGACGAGGAGACGTTCTCGCTCGTAGAGGTCTGGGTAGACGATCACGTTGATCAGGCCGTGCTCGTCCTCCAATAGGAGGAAGGTGATCCCCTTGGCGGTGCCCGGCCGCTGCCGGCAGACGATCAGCCCGGCGATGCGGACGGTCAGGCCGTCGCCCCGGTGGCGGAGGTCCTCGGTGGTGACCAGGTCGGCCGGGAGGTGGGGCCGGAGCAGGCCGAGGGGGTGGTAGCGGGGCGAGAGGCCGAGCGTCTCGTAGTCGGTCGCCATCTGGTCCCAGGCGCTCATCGGCGGCAGGGCGACGCTGTCCTGGCCGGTCGGCAGGGCCAGCGGCATCTGGCGGCCGGAGATGCGCCCGTCGGTCTCGGGGTCATCCCGGGCGTGCCGGGCGGGGACGGGGCCGAACCGGCGGGTGGGGATGAACAGGCCGAGTTGCCAGAGGGCCTCGCGGCGGCCGAGGCCGAACCCGTCGCAGGAGCCGACGGCGACCAAGGCCTCGGCGGCGGCGGTGCGGAGGGGGACGCGGCGGACCAGGTCGGCCAGCGAGAGGAAGGGACCGTGGGCGGTCCGCTCGGCCTCGATCCGCTCGGCGGACCCCTCACCCAAGCCCTCGACGTAGCCGAGGCCAATCCGGACCACGTTGCCCTCGACCGTGCAGCGGGCAGCGCTGGCGTTGACGTCCGGGGACAGGATCCGGATGCCGTGCCGCTTGGCGTCGTTGGTCAGGACGTGGGGCGGGTAGAAGCCCATCGGCTGGTTGTTGAGCAGGGCGGCCATGAACTCGGCCGGGTAATAGTGCTTGAGCCAGGACGACTGGTAGGCCAGCACGGCGAAGGCGACCGAGTGGCACTTGGGGAAGCCATACGTGGCGAAGCCGATCAGCTTCTTGAAGACGGTCCGCGTCGTCTCCGGGTCCACGCCGCGGGCGTAGGCCCCATCCCGGAACTGTTCCCAGAGGCGGATCATCGCCTCGCGGGATCGCTTGCGGCTCATCGCCCGGCGGAGCTGGTCGGCCTGCCCGGCGGTGAAGCCGGAGAGGGCCATCGCTACCTGGAGGACCTGCTCCTGGTAGAGGATCACGCCGAGGGTCTCGCGGAGGATCGGCTCTAAGCTGGGGTGGTCGTAGTGCGGCCGGGCGTCGAGGCCCTGTCGGGCTCGTTGGCGAAGGTTGACGTAGGGGTTGACGGCGCCGCCGATGATCGGGCCGGGGCGGACGATGGCGACCTGGACGGTGAGGTCCTCGATGGTCCGGGGGTGGGTCCGGAGCAGGGTCTGGATCTGGGCCCGGCTCTCGATCTGGAAGGTGCCGATGGTGTCGCCCTCGCAGATCATGTCGTAGACGGCGGCGTCGGTGAAGTCGATCCGGCTGAGGTCGACCGGGGGCTTACCGGCGGCGGGGATCAGGTCCAGGCACTCCTCGACCAAGGACAGCATCCCCAGGGCGAGGAAGTCGATCTTGACCAGGCGGGCGTCGTCGCAGGAATCCTTGTCCCACTGGCAGATGTAGCGGCCAGGCATCGCGGCCGGCTGGATCGGCACGATCCGGTTCAGCGGGGTCGAGGAGACGATCATCCCGCCGGAGTGCTGGGTGACGTGGCGGGGGAACCCGGCGAGCTGCTCCGCCAGCTCGATCAGGTAGCACCAGGGCGGCGTGTCCTTCCGGGCCGCGTATTCGGGGATGCGGCCCAGTTCGGTGGCCAGGTCGGCGGCCGAGCGAGGCTCGCTGAGCTTGGCGATCCGGTCCAGGTCGGCGGCGGGCAGGCCGAGGGCCTTGCCGATGTCGCGGACGGCCGAGCGGAGGCGGTAGGTGGAGAAGGCGCAGACCATGGCGACGCGGTCGGCACCGAAGACCTCGTAGACGCGCTCGATGAGGTGATCGCGGATGTCGCGGGGGAAGTCGATGTCGATGTCGGGGACGGAGGCGATCTCCTCGTTGAGGAAGCGGCCCAGGAAGAGTCCGTGGGCGAGGGGGTCGACGGGGGAGAGGCCGATCAGGTAGCAGACGATCGAGCTGACGGAGGAGCCCCGCCCCCGGCCAGGGGGCAGGTTGCCGGCGTCGCGGGGGGTGCCGACGCCCCGGAGGCCGGTGGCGACCGAGCGGGCCAGCTCCAGGAGGTCGCGGTAGAGCAGGAAGAACCCGGCCAGACCGTGGCGGGCGATCAGGGCCAATTCCTCCTCCAGCCGGTCCACCGCCGCGGCCCGCGAGGGTGGCGGGGGGATCACGGGCGACGAGGGAGACGGCCGGCGCGGTCCGGGGCGGTCGTCCGGGGTCGTGCCGCCCCGGCGGGGCGCGGGCTGGACGACCAGGGTGAAACTGGGGTTTTCCGGTGTTCGGTCCGGAGCCAGTTCGGGAACCGGGCAGAGGTCTCGGACCGGAGTCGGGTCGGGCGGGTAGCGGTGGTCGAGGGCGACGCGGCAGATGCGGGCTAGCAGGTCGTCCGGGGTCTCGCCAGGGTCGGTCGGGTAGTCGGGGAAGCGGTAGGCAAGGTCGCGGGTGAGGTCGAACCCGGCGCAGCGCTCGGCCAGGTCCAGGGTGGTGCGGACGGCGGCGGGGTGCTGACGGAACAGCTCGACCACCTCCGGGATCGGGCGGAGGGCGAACTCGGCGTTGGGGCGGCGCTGGCGGTGACAGCCGTCGAGGGTGGTCCGGTGCCGGATGGCGGTGACCACGTCCTGGAGGCGGTGGCGGTCTCGGACGTGGTAATGGACGTTGCCGGTCGCGGCGTAGGACAGGCCGAGGCGACCGGCCAGGTCGACCAGGCGGGTGACGCAGCGGGCGTCGCCGTGGACGTGGTTGTGTTGGACTTCGACGATCACCTGACCGGTGCCGAACCAGTCGAGGTAACGGCGGAGCAGGGCCTCGGCCTCGGCGATCCGGTCGTCATCGACCAGGGCGGAGAGGGCACCGCGCCGGCAGCCGGTGAGCAGGATCAACCCCCCCGCGTGGGGAGCGAGCAGCGCGGGGTCGAGGCGGGGGACGCGCTCGGCAGCGGGGGTGTTCGGCCGCCGCGACCGGCGGGGTGAGCCCGGGGTCAGTACGACCCGGGGCAGTTCCGGGGCGTCGGGGTCATCGTCGTCATCGTCGTCGGGACCGGTAGCCGGATAGGCCGACGGGTCGGCGTAGGCCGGGGGCCAGAGGGGGGTGGCGTCGAGCGGGGCACCGTGGGCGGCGGTCAGGAGGCGGCAGAGGTTGGCGTAGCCGGTGGGGGACTCGGCGAGCAGGGTCAGGTGGGAGCCGTCGAGCAGCGTCACCTCCGCCCCGGTGATCGGCTGGATGCCGGCGGCCTGGGCGGCCCTGGTGAACTCCATGGCGCCGTGGACGTTGTCGTGGTCGGTGATGGCGAGGGCCCGGTAACCGAGGTCGGCCGCCCGCCCGACCATCTCCTCCGGCAGCGAGGCGCCGTCCAGGAATGAGAAGGCGGTGTGGAGGTGCAATTCGGCGTAGGCCGGCGTCGGGGTGGTCACCGGGGGACCACCCACATGCTAGGGAGATCCCGCTTCGTGAGCCCTTTCACCTAACCAACCGTCACCGACCGTCGCATGCGAAGTGCACATCCCTTGAGACGGGCGCAGCGAGCGGCGCCCCTACGAATGGGTTGGTCGACGCTGGCGGTGCCTAGCACGTGATCGCCCTCGTCGCGCCGCCTCCCCGGACGTCAATACGCTTGGGCGAACCAGGTGCCGTTCACCCGGTCGTGGTAGATGGTCCGGCTGCGGCCGTCGGCGAGGTGGACGCGGTAGTACCAGCGGTCGATCGCCTGCCGCCACCACTCGTCCAGCACCGACCAGGTCTCCTCGATCGCCAGGATCGCCACCCTGCTCCCCCGGTCGATCACGGCCAGGGGCTGGGCGATGGCCTGCCCGCCCGATCCCGGCCGCCCGGTGCGGGCGACGACCCGGACCGGGCGGGGTGGGTTCAGGGGTCGTAGCTGATCAGGGCGTGACGGCGTTCGGGGATGCGCGACCATGGTTCGACCTCCACGATCCGGTAGACGGGCGAGCGGCCATAGCGGTACTTGAGGTGGTGGACGGCCTCGTCCAACGGGGCCAGGCGGCGAGCCCGGAAGCCGTCCAGCGTGCCCTGGCGGCTGACTTCCCGGGTCAGGCCGGAGAGGGCCAGTTCGACCGCCTCGATCGGACCGGGGATGGTGACCGCGCCGAAGCGCCGCCGCAGGACATCGCCCATCTCCTCGCCGCTGACCGGCTCCTTGAGCGTCGCCACCTGCTCCCACGACCTGCCCCCCTCTAGGCGGGCCCGGAGGCGGACCTGCCGCACGGCCCGGCCGCGCAGGCGGGCCCGACCGAAGGCGAGGCCGACGAGCTGGCGGACTACGATCAGCAGGGTTTCCCGGCTGGTGGCCGGGGCGGGCAACTCGATGGTCTCGATCACCGTCTCCTGGCGAGGTCGGGGCCGGACGGGGGTATCGTCTCGCCCCTGGGCCAGGTCCCGGGCTCGTCGCCCGGCGGGGCCGAAGCGGGCCGCGACCGGTCCCGCCGGCAGGGCGGCCAGGTCACCCAGGGTCCTGATCCCGAGTCGTTCCAGGCGGCGGTGCATGTCCGGCGGCACGGGGAGCCAGCCCACCGGGACCGGGGCGAGGAAGGTGGCGACTCCGGCCGGGTCGATGATGCTGGTCGTGCCGGGCGCGGCCAGTCCGGCCGCGACCCGGGCCGGGAAACGGCCGGGGCCGACGCCGAGGCGTGGCCGGAGGAGGGGAGGGGTGACCTCTAGTACTCGGCGGGCGACGGCCTCCGGCGTCCCGAGCAAGCGTTCGGAGCCAGCCAGGTCGATGTAGACCAGGCCGGGGTCGTCGGGGTCCAGCTCGACGGCCGGGCTGAGGTCGTCGAGGCGGGCAACGAGGTCGGCAGCGACATCGGCCTCGCGCAGTGGGTCGGGTGCGAAGACGGTGGCACCGGGGCAGAGGGCGGTCACCTCGCGGAGGAGCATCCCCGGCCGGACGCCACGGGCGACCGCCTCGGGAGTGGCGTCGAGGACGATCGGACGACCTTCCGGCGGGGCACCGAGGACGAGCGGGGCGCCGTCCAATTCGGGCCGACCGAGCAGCGCGACGCGCAGGGCGAAGTTCGGGACGCAGAGACAAGCGATCGGCATCTGGACACGCCTCGCACGGACGCGACGGGGGTCTCGGCGGTGATGCGGGCACCATGCCCCCACGGGAGGGGTGGGGGCCGGGACACCCCCGCGTCCCGGCCGCTCACTACGTTAGAACATATGTTCTATCCTGACAAGGGGTCTATCTGAACGATCTGTTGCCCAGGAGGAAACGGGCCTCAGGACCGTGGACCAGCGGCTCCTGACGCACGTGACGACAAGTCACAGCCGGGATGGACCGTCGATGATGTGGTTCGCTCCCGAGAGAGTGAGGTGAGATCGAGAGAGGCGGGACCGGTGCCGCCCGGACACCTGCGGGACCGGCTGGGTCACCCGTCCGGGTCGGGATTGACCGGGACGAAACGGGACGCGGCCAGCTCCCGTCAGGCACGGGAGCTGGCCGCGTCCCGTTTCGTCCCGCGAGGACGGCGGGAACGATAGGGGACCGCTCCGGGTCAGTA
>CADCWH010000258.1 GCA_902806395.1 uncultured Thermomicrobiales bacterium
ACGTCTCAGGAATGCGGCGTTCGACCATAGCGGCGATCGCGTGTGCGGGGAGCGAGAACCGAATGGGCGACGAGTTGTCCACGTCGCGTATCGCGTTCTTTTCAGAGATGTCTCAACGTAGGTGACCCTCGACCGATCATCATCAAGGCTTCGTGTCATCCCTGCTCCACATGCGCACCATGTCCGACCGGCTCGAGCGTTGCCACCTCGCCGCCGACCGCCAGGCGAGAGGCGACCTCCGACAGCGCGCCGGCAACGGAGGGGGCGACTTCCGGCGCCACCAGGGCCAGGACGGTCGGGCCGGCACCGCTGAGGCAGGCTCCGGCGGCTCCTGCCTCCAGGGCGGCCTCGGCCATCGGGGCCAGGTGGGGAAAGAGGCGAGCTCGATACGGCTCGTGGATTCGGTCGCGCATGCTGGCGCCGAGTAGTGCGGTGTCGCGGGTCAGGAGTCCCGCCACCAGGCCGGCGGCGGCGGCGATATTGTGGACCGCGGCGGCGTACGGCAACATCTGGGGCAGCGCGGCCCGCGCCGCCCAGGTGGCCCCAGTCGCCTCGGAGATGAACACGACCGCGACCAACCCCAGTCCGTCACCCGGGCAGAGGCAGACGGGCTCGGGCGCGCCGGGTACGGCCAAGATCGCGCCGCCGTAGAGGGCGGCGCCGACGTTGTCGCCGTGTCCTTCCATCTCCCAGGCGTAGCGAAAGAGATCCTTCCGCGATAGGCCCAAGCCCAGCAGCCGGTCAGCAGCCACCAGACCCGCGACGAGTGCCGCCGCCGAACTGCCCAGCCCCCGGGCGATCGGGACGCCGTTGTGTGGGATCAGCAGGCAGGGCGGCAGGGATCGTCCGTGGTCGGCGGCGACCAGTCGCATCGCCTTGACTGCCAGGTTCTCCCGGCCGTCCAGCATTCCGGCATCGCGGCCCGTCGCGGGGGCGACGACCACGTCCCAATCGTCGTCGGCATGGTCGGGATCGATCGGCTCGGTACCGTGCCGGGCGGTGCCCGGCGAGCCGGAGCCGACGCGACCGGTGCCGAGCCGGCCGGTGCCCACCGCGACGACACGCGACACGGCATCGTCGGGACGACCGGTGATCGCCGGGTCGGAGGCGGCGGGACGGGGCCGCGCGGCCTCGATCGCCCCCGGGTCGGTGTCGACGGTGAGGGTGTTCCAGAGATCGAGGGCCAGGCCGACGGCATCGAAGCCGGGCCCGAGGTTGGCGGAGGAGGCCGGTGCCCTAACCGTGAAGCGCATCGTCGACCACTCGCTCGAGGGCGGCCAGGTTCGCCGCGATCCGGACCGGGCGGTTGGCGCCCGGCCGCGTCGCGCCATCAAGATCGGTGAGGTGGTAGGTGACCACCGCATCAGTATCCTTCAAGACGTGTCCGGTCAGGATGCCGACCACCGTCGCGTCAGGCGCGATGTGTCCCTCTGCGACCAGTCGGCGGGTGCCCGCCAGCGAGGCGGCCGACGCGGGCTCGCAGCCGATGCCGGCCCGGTCGATGGCGGCCTTGGCGTCCATGATCTCGTCGTCGGTGACGGTGGTCACCAGACCCCCGGTCAGTTCGACCGAGCGGCGGGCCCGGGGGGTGCTGGCCGGGTCACCGATCTTGATCGCCGTGGCGATCGTCTCGGCGGCCATCGGGGCGTAGGCAGACCACCCACCGGCGTGGTAGGCGGCGAAGGGTGAGGCACCGACCGCCTGGATGATCGCCAACCGGGGCAGCCGGTCGATTAGGCCGACCTGGAGCAGTTCCCCCAGTGCCTTGCCGAACGCACCGGTGTTGCCGAGGTTGCCGCCGGGTAGGGCGATCACGTCCGGCACTCGCCAGCCGAGTTGCTCCATCAGTTCGAAGATGATCGTCTTCTGCCCCTCCAGCCGGAACGGGTTGACCGAGTTGCAGAGGTAGACATCGTGCTTGGTCGTCAGTTCCCGCAGCAGGCTCAAGGCCAGGTCGAAGTCGCCCTCGACCTGGACCACCGTCGCGCCGTAGGCGATGGTCTGGGCCAACTTGCCGCCGCTGATCTTCCCCTCCGGGATGATGACCAGGGCCGGGATGCCGGCCGTCGCCGCATAGGACGCCAGCGAAGCGGAGGTGTTGCCGGTGCTGGCGCAGGCGACGATCGAGGCCCCGGTGGCGCGGGCATGGCTGACCCCGACGGTCATCCCGCGATCCTTGAAAGAAGCTGTCGGGTTGTGCCCCTCGTGCTTGACGCCGAAGGCACCGGTCAGCCCGGCATATGCGCTGAGTCGATCGTCCCAGTAGAGGGGGGTATTGCCCTCTTGGCGATTCACGATCGCCGCATCCGGCAGGGCAGGCAAGAGATTACGGTAACGCCAGACGCCGGAGCGACCGATGGCCGGGGGCAACCCTTGACCAATGGTGGCCGGGTCGATCCGGTCCGGCAGATCGAGTGTGACGTCGAGCAGGCCACCGCAGCGGGGGCAGACCCCCACGGCGGTGTCCCCCGGCACGACCGTGCCGCAGGCCATGCAGGTGAGCCGGAGGTCGAGGGCCATTCGGTGGCCGGTGTGCCTCGTCGCGGCGACCGGGATCATGGCGAGCGTATCCCTTCGTGGGCCGGCACACCGGCAGAGCGACGGCTCTCATCGCGGGTAATCGAAGCCGATATGAGGACCGCCATTACCAGCGACCCTGATTTCGGCGAGGATACCATGGCGTTGGAACAAGACTGACGCTGACGACCGAGTGCCCCCGCGTCCGGTCTTGCGGTCCATCGGTGCGGAATTTGGGACCTCATGCTGCCGCGAGAATGTGACGAGCCGCCGGGATTGGTCCCGGCGGCTCGTCGCGTGGTGTGTTGGCCCGTTTAG
>CADCWH010000259.1 GCA_902806395.1 uncultured Thermomicrobiales bacterium
CCTTCTGCAACGACCAACTTTCGGGACTGGCGTCGAGGAAGGACGACTTCGACGCCCTCGGAGCGACCGTGCTCGGCATATCGGTCGACGGCATCTTCAGCCATGCCGCCTTCGCCGCGGCGCGGGGCATCGGCTTTGACCTCCTTTCCGACTTCGAGCCCAAGGGCGCCGTCGCCCGCCTATACGGCGTCTACTCGGACGGACTCGGTTTCAACCGACGCGCCCTCGTCGTCATCGACCCCGATGGCCTCGTCCGCTGGGTGGACGTGATCGACCGCGACGGGGAACCGGACCGCGATCCTGGGACTGATGACGTACTCGCCGTCGTGCGCGAGATCGCCGTGTCAAGGGGAGCCTGACATAGCCCACGCGATGTCGGGACCGGACTGGTCGTCTGGGTAGGCCGTCGGGAGGGATCGGTCGAGTATCCTTGGCCCATGAGCCTTGTCCCGAATTGCCCCCGTCGTCACATCCCGCGGGCCACCACTGTGCTCCGAGAATTGCGCTCTCGCGTCACCCGGGTCCTCCGGTGAGCAGCCCCACCGGGCGTGCCGGCATGACGGGGGCGGCCACCGCCCATGGCGCATCTGCATCCGGCGGACGTCCTCCCACGCCCCCCGGCGGACCCAAGGCCCTGCGCCGCGCGCTCGGCTATCTCCGTCACTACCCTCTGGACGCGATCGGTGCCCTGACCGCGACCCTGCTCGTGTCGGTCGCGAACCTCGCCTCTCCGCAACTCATCCGTTGGGCGATCGACTCTGGAATCGACGACGGTGACCGCCGGGTGATGCTGATGGCCGTCCTTGGCCTGTTCGGCGTGGCCGTCGCGCGAGGCCTGTTCAGCTTCCTCCAGACGTTCCTCGCCGAGCGCGCCTCCCAAGGCATCGCCTACGACCTCCGCGACGGCCTTTTCACCCGTGTCGAGCGCCTCAGCTTCGCCTACTTCGACACCGTCCAGACCGGGCAACTGCTCACACGCCTGACGAGCGATGTCGAGCAGATCCGTGGTTTCGTCGGGTCCGGATTCGTCCAATTAGTGGCCGCCGTGGTGATGTTCTTCGGCACCATCGCCTTCCTGTTCGAATTGAACTGGCGCCTGGCCATCGCGACCCTGCTCGTCGTACCCGCCATCTTCGTGGTGCTGTTCCGCTTCGTCCGCGCCATCGGCCCGATGTTCGGCCGCATCCAGGGCATCGTCGGCGAGTTGAACACCACTCTCCAGGAGTCCCTCACCGGCATGCGGACGGTCCGCGCCTATAGTCAGGAACGGACCGAAGTCGCGCGCTACCGGGCCGTCAACGACCGTCTGCTCGACGCCAACATGGTTGCCGTCCAGACCTTCTCGACCAACTTCCCGCTCGTGTTCCTGCTTGCCAACCTGGGCACGCTGGTCGTCATCGGGTACGGGGGCTGGGAAGTCATCGGTGGCCGCCTCAGCCTAGGAGAGTTGGTCGCCTTCAACAGTTACTTGGCCTTCCTCCTCTTCCCCATCCTCACCATCGGTTTCCAGGCGTCGGGCATCCCCCGGGCCGGGGCCTCGGCCGTCCGCGTCTTCGAGCTGCTCGACGAACCCGTCACCGTTACCGACCGGCCCGGTGCCCGGCCCCTCTCCGACTCCACCGGCCACGTCACATTCCACGACGTCCGGTTCCGGTACCCGGGCAGCGCCACAGAGACCCTCAGCGGCATCGACCTCGAGGTCGAGCCCGGCCAGACCGTGGCGATCCTCGGCACCACCGGCTCCGGAAAGAGCACCCTGGTCAACCTCCTACCCCGTTTCTACGACGTCACCGGTGGTGCCGTCCTGATCGATGGGGTGGACATCCGCGACGTGACCCTGGACAGCCTCCGCTCTCGGATCGCGATCGTGATGCAGGACACCCTGTTGTTCAGCGGCACCGTGGCCGAGAACATCGCCTATGGACGCCCGGAGGCCAGTGCCAGCGAGGTCGAGGCCGCCGCCCGGTCCGCGCAGGCTCATGACTTCATCGCTGCCTTGCCGGACGGCTACGCGACCGTGGTCGGGGAGCGCGGTGTCGGACTCTCCGGCGGCCAACGACAGCGCATCGCGATCGCGCGGGCCCTGCTGGTCGACCGCGCGATCCTCATCCTCGACGACAGCACCTCAGCGGTCGACGCCACCACCGAGGCCGCGATCCAGGCCGCGATGGACGCGCTGATGCGCGACGGGCGGCGGACCGCCTTCGTCATCGCCCAGCGGATCAGCACCGTCCGCGACGCAGACCTGATCATCATCCTCGATGACGGGAAGGTCGCCGCCCGTGGCACCCACGAGACCCTCCAAGCGGAGAGCGACCTCTACAATGACATCCTCGGCTCCCAGCTCGTCGCCGACCGTGAGCCGGAGCCAGCGGAGGTGAGCGCGTGATCAGTTCCACTGACTCGATCGAGACGACGATCGCTGGCTCAGCAGTCGGTAGACGGCGATGAGTCAGGTCATCGAGAGTCTGGCCGGGGCGTCCGGTGAACGTGCCGGTGACCGGGGCGCGATCGCCCGCCGGCTGCTGTCGGAACTGGTGCCCTTCCGCAAGGCCCTGGTCGGCGCCTTTGGGTTGATCGTCTTCAACGCTGTCACCCAGGCGATCGGGCCGCTCCTGATCGGCCTCGCCATCGACCGGGAGATCGGTCGCGGCGACCGCCGGGGCCTGGTGATCATCATCGCCATCCTGGTCGTCCTCTATGCCGCCGGGATGTTCGCCACCCGAGCCCAGGTGCGGCAGGTCGGGCGCATCGGTCAGGAGATCCTGGCCTCGCTGCGGCTGCGGCTGTTCGACCACTTCCATCGACTGCCGACCCGATTCTTCGATCGCCGACCCGTTGGGGACCTGATGAGCCGGGTCACCAGCGACGTCGAGACTCTCAACCAGTTCCTGTCCCAAGGGGTCACCCAACTGCTCGGCTCGTTCTTCAGCTTGATCGGGATCATCATCGCGATGCTGCTCGTCAACTGGCGCCTAGCCCTCGCGTGCTACCTGATCATCCCCCTGATGCTACTCACCACCACGGCCTTCGCCAGGAGGGCCCGCCAGGCTTTCCGGACGGCCCGGGAAACGACCGGCGACATCACGGCAGGCATCCAGGAGGAGATCAGCGGCATCCGCGAGGCTCAGGCGTTCAACCGGACCGAGCAGAACATCGTCCGATTTCGCCGCCGTAATGCCGCCAACCGCGCGGCAAACGTGTCGGCCGTGGGCATCACCTCGGGATTTGCCCCGGCGATGGACGTGCTCAGCACCCTCGCCACCGCGATCGTGATCGGCTACGGCGGCCTGCTGGTCTTCGACGACCGCCTCACCGTCGGGCTCTTGACGGCCTTCCTGATCTACGTCCAGCAATTCTTCCGCCCGATACAGCTCGCCTCCCAGGTCTATACCCAGGCCCAGTCGTCCCTCGCCGCCTCGGAGCGCATCTACGGCATCCTCGACGAGCCCGGCGAGGTGGCCGACCGGCCTGGTGCCATCGAGATTGTGCCCGACGAGGTCCGGGGCGAACTCACCTTCGACGGCGTCACCTTCGGCTACGAGACCGACCGTCCCGTCCTCCACGGCCTCAGCTTCACGATCGGGGCCGGCGAGACCGTGGCCCTGGTCGGCCCCACGGGCGCCGGCAAGACGACGATCGCCAACCTCGTCCCCCGCTTCTACGACCCTGATGCCGGCCGCGTCCTGCTCGACGGGCGTGACCTCCGCGACCTGACTCGCGCCTCACTTCGCCGCCAGATCGCGATCGTCCTCCAGGAGCCGTTCCTCTTCTCGGGCACCGTCGCCGCCAACATCGCCTTCGGCCGCCCGGACGCGAGCCGGTCAGAGGTGGAGGCCGCCGCCGCGGCAGTGGACGCCGACCGCTTCATCCGGGATCTCCCCGAGGGGTACGACACGCCGCTCGGAGAACGCGGCTCCGGGCTCAGCGAGGGCCAGCGCCAACTCCTCTCGCTCGCCCGTGCCCTGCTCGCCGACCCCCGGATCTTGATCCTCGACGAAGCCACCAGCCGGGTCGATACCCGCACCGAGGCGACGATCCAGCGGGCGCTCGCCTCGGTCCTTGAGGGACGCACCAGCATCGTCATCGCCCACCGCCTCAGCACCGTCCGCGATGCCGACCGGATCCTCGTGGTCTCCGGCGGCACCGTGGTCGAGCAGGGCACCCACGACGGACTCCTGGCTCGGGACGGCGCATACGCAGACCTGTACCGTCGTCAGTTCCGGACGACGGGTCCTGTTCCTGGTTTGGAACCGGTCGGCACGCCATCGATTTGACACACCGACGTGACCACATGACCCGTGTGAACCTTCGAGCGACCCACCAGCCCTCGCACGCTCGGCATTCGCCCGTACCGATCCCATGCCCCCGGCCCAGAGACGCGCCAGCACACGATCATTCGGTCAGGACCAACCATGACTTGCCGTCGATCAATTCCCGCACGACGTCGAGGTGACCGGCGTGACAGGCGGTCTCGCTGATGACGTGGAGGATGGTCCTCCGCAGGACGCGGCTCGGGAAACCTGGGAACAGGTCGACGGGCCACCAGGCCGGGTCGGCGTCGGGCGGGGTGGCGATGATGATGGCATTGGCGCGGTCGATCTCTCCCCGGTACAGATCCATCACGGCCGCGGCCGTCATGTCTGGCCCGACCTGCCAGGCAGCCGCGCCCGATTCGAGGGCGACGGTCTCACCGGCCACGACGGCACGGAACCAGAATCGCTCCACGTCCAGGGCGAGGTGCCGGACCAACCCCAGGCAGGTCCAACCCGACGGGAGCACCGGCCGCCGCAGGGCGTCGTCGGAGAGCCCATCCAAGATGCCGAGCACGTGGTCCCGTTGCGCGTTCAGGGCCGAGAGGAGCGCCAACGTCTCGTCATTTGGCACCGGGTCCGTCATGGTTCCTCCGCAGATGGGCTGCAGTCCCGGCCGGGACAGCGATCCCTGGGGACCGGGCACCGACCCGGCCGCTCATCCGACGACCACGCGCGAGCGCTCATGGGTGCCCGGTGTAATCGTCCCGACCGTCGGCGATGGTGTCGGTCGCGAGATCGTTGGGTGAGATGATAGCGGTGAAGTCCCGACTGCATGATGAAGAGCGATTGATCTGGCGTGCCCTCGCTGGCGCGAGGCCCGGGAGGGGAAGTGGACATGGACCTGACACCGAAGCGCATCGGCGCGATCACCGTCTTCGTCGAGGATCTCCCCGCTACCAAAGCGTTCTACCAGGATGTCTTCGGCCTGACCGCGACCTATGAAGATGCCGACTCCGCCGTTTTCGACTTCGAGACGACGATCATCAATCTGTTGCGCGTCACCGCGGCCCACGACCTGATCGCACCGGCGACGGTCGCCGGCCGGGACGCCGGGGTACGGGCCCAACTCACGATCTGGGTCACCGACGTGGATACCGCCTGCGCCGACTTGCTGGCCCGAGGTGTGACACTGCTCAATGGCCCGATGGATCGGGCGTGGGGGATGCGCACGGCGAGCTTCACAGATCCAGCGGGCACCATCTGGGAACTCGCCCAGAACCTGAAGCGGTAGGACGCGATGCGACCGACCGGGACCTCGGCCCCGGTCCCGCCCGCGTGGTCCCCGCCCAGAAACCTGAATGTGTCTCGCAGCGCCGAGAGTCGACCGAAGGGCATATCGTGGCTCGCCGATCACCATCGACCGGACCTGACGCCGGGACATCGTCAGACGACCCTTCCACCGGACGCTGGGTCCTGGTCGCCACGATCCTCGCGTCGAGCATGGTCTTCATCGACGGCTCGGTGGTCAACGTCGCCCTGCCGACCCTGCAGCGGGAACTGGACGCCTCGGCGGCCGACGCACAGTGGGTGGTCGAGAGCTATGCCCTGTTCCTCGCCGCCCTGATCTTGGTGGGGGGATCGCTCGGCGACCACTTCGGTCGGAAGCGCATCTTCCTGATCGGCACCGGTCTCTTCGCCGCCACCTCGGTCTGGTGTGGCCTCGCGCCGGACGCGGGGACCCTGATCATTGCCCGCGCCGCCCAGGGCGTCGCCGGCGCCCTCCTGACCCCGGCGAGCCTCGCGATCATCAGCGCGACGTTCGCCGATAGCGAGCAGCGAGGTCGCGCGATCGGCACCTGGTCCGGCTTCACCGCGATCACCGCAGCATGTGGCCCGGTCCTCGGCGGCTTCCTGGTCGAGGTGGCGAGCTGGCGATGGGTCTTCTTCATCAACGTTCCCCTCGCGATCGCCGTGGTCGTCGTGGCGCTGCCCCGGATGCCCGAGAGCCGCGACACCGACGCTCGTCGCCTCGACTTCGGCGGCGCGGTGCTGGCGACGGTCGGACTCGGTGCCCTGGTCTATGGACTCATCGAGGCGCCACTGGCGGGCTGGACCGACCCACTGGTCTTGGCTTCGCTCGCGGTCGGCGTCCTCGGGCTGGTCGGCTTCGTGGTCCTGGAGGCCCGCCTCCACGAGCCGATGCTGCCGCTCGGGCTGTTCCGTTCCCACACCTTCTCGGGCGCCAACATCCTGACCTTGCTGCTCTATGGCGCGTTCGGCGGAGCCCTGTTCTTCTTGCCGTTCAACCTGATCCAGGTCCAAGGCTACTCCTCGACCGGCGCCGGGGCCGCCTTCGTCCCCGCGATCCTGCTCCTGTTCTTGCTCTCCCGCGTCACCGGTGGGCTGGCGGGTCGGGTCGGTGCCAAGGTGCCCTTGATCATCGGGCCGGTGATCGTCGCCGTCGCCCTACTGATGATGACCTTGCCGGGCATCGGTGGGTCCTACTGGTCCAC
>CADCWH010000260.1 GCA_902806395.1 uncultured Thermomicrobiales bacterium
CGCTCCGGGGAGAGTTCGTCCCCGATCCGCAGTGCCTCGTCGAGGGCGATTTGGCGGCCGAGGCCGAAGGCGAACTCCCCGTCGAGGAAGATGCTGACCCGCTCCGGGTCGCGGGCCTGGTTCCGGATCGCGGTGATTTCCCCGGAAATGGGACCGCCTGGCGTCTCCGTCCCGTCGTCGGACCCCGCGACCCCGGCGCCACCCGGGCCCATGGGGCGACGACTCTCCCACGGCGGGCGGGCGGTCGATCGCCGCGAGCCATGGTCTGCTGATCGGCGACGGGAGGGGAAACTCATCGGTGGACATCTCCCGAGCGGTCGGCCCGGTTACCGCCCCCATGCTACGGATCGCCAGGGCGCGGTGGCCCTTTCCAGGGTGGACGATGGGCGATGGCTGACGGTACGAGCGCGGGTGTTGACGATGCCCCGTGCGCGGTGTCCCACCGCCTCGTGTCCGTCCGGATCGGACGGCAGGGTCCATCACCGCCGGTTGGGTCGCGACCAGAGCCGGATCAGAACACGGTCAATAGGGGATCTCTACCGGAGTGCCGGCCCCCGCCGCGCAGAGGGGACAGGAGGCAGCGGGGTAGGACTCGTACAGTTCATTCAGCAGGCCGAAGACGGGTTCGGTGCCGATGGTCGGCTCGGTCGCGTTCCACAGTGCCCCGATCCCGATCACCTCGCCGCCGAGCCCCGTGACGAGGTCGTCGAACGTGGCCATCGTCGCCCCACTCATGATCAGGTTGTCGACCAACAGCACCCGCTGCCCGGCGATCAGGTCCTCCAGGCGCGGAGCGATCGTCGGCTGCCCGTCTCGGGGGGTGGCATAGACCACCTTCGCCTTGGGATCGAGGAAGTAGGCGACCCACTGGGCAAGACCTGCTCCCCAGATCGAGGGCGAGGCGACCGTGTGGAGGTGATCGTTGAAGAACCGCTTGGCCAGGGCATAACCCATCCGGCTCGCCGCGCCGGGGTCGGCCAGCAGCCGGTCGCGGTCGAGGTGGAGGGCACTGTGCCGTCCCGAGCGATAGGCGAAGTGTCCCTCCGTCAGGAGGCCATCCCGCTTCAGGTAGTCGAGAATCGTCCGGTCCAGAGTGGTCCCGGACGCGCGTTCGATGACCGTCCGTGCCACGTCCGTCCCCCTCACGAGCGCCCGGCAGCACACGCGGGTGCCGGAGAGCGGCAGGATAGCATGCCGGGGTCGCCGGGGTCGCCGGGGTCGCCGGGGTCGCCGGGGATGCGTCGACCGGGCGCGAGTGACGCCGGTTGGCCGGGCCAGCAGATTGACATAGCGTGTGCCGCATTGGCATGATGGCGTCGGGGCCATCGCACTGGACAGCGGCAGGATTACCACGGGTCCATCACGGCGTTTCGCGGGAGCGCCTGACCAGAGAATTCCCGACCCGAGAATGCCCCATGGACGTGATCTCCTCCCTTGGTCACTCCCCAACGACCCGCCTACCGATGGTCATGACCCCGCTGGTCGGGCGCGCGCGCGAGGTCGAACGGGTCGCCGCGACGCTGATCGACGGGGACACCCGTCTCGTCGTGCTGGTCGGGCCAGCCGGGGTCGGAAAGACCCGGGTCGCGCTCCGCGTCGCTCAGGATTATCGGGACCGCTTTCCCGACGGTGTCTGGTGGCTCCCACTCGCGGCGATCACCGACCCCGGGCAGGTCCTGCCAACGATCTCGCGGGCGCTCGGCGGGGGGGTCAGCCGGGATATCGAGGGCGAGGGGTGGTCATCCGGCGAGCACCTGGTGTCCCTCGTCGGTGACCGGGAAGCATTGCTGGTCCTCGATGGCTTCGAGCGGGTCGCGGCGGCGGCCGGCCCGCTGGCGGCCGTCATCGCCGCGTGCCCCCGGCTCCGGCTTCTGATCACCAGCCGGTCGGTCCTGCACCTGGCCGGCGAGCGAGACATCGCGGTCGGGCCCCTCGGCCTGCCGACCGGGTCACCCAGCCAAGATCCCGCCGTGATTCCTGCTCCCGATCGGGAGGCGATGGACCTGTTCGCCGCCCGGGCCCGGGCGGCCGACGCCGGCTTTACGCTGTCCCCCGACAACGCGGCGGACGTGATCGCGATCTGCCGGTACCTGGACGGTCTCCCATTGGCGATCGAGCTCGCCGCCGCTCGCGTCGCCCACCTCCCTCCGAAGGCCTTGCTCGACCGGATGGGGCCTCGTCTCCCACTGCTGACCGGCGGCCCCCGGGACGTCCCCGATCGCCACCGCACCATGCGAGCGGCCATCGCCTGGAGCTACGACCTCCTCCCCGAGGGTGAGCGGCGCCTCTTCCGCACCCTGGCCGTCTTCGTGGGCGGCTGCACCCTGGAGGCTGCCGAGGCGGTCGCCGGCGGTGGCACGGGTGACACCGACGTTCTTGACGGGATCGCGTCCCTGGTGGACCAGAGTCTCCTCGGGCGCGGCGAGGGGCCCGACGGGCGCGAACGGTTCCAGATGTTGGAGACGATCCGGGAGTTCGGGCTCGAATGCTTGGCCGCCGCCGGCGAAGAGGTGGGAGCGCGCCGTCGCCACGTTTCCTGGTGTCAGGCGCTGGCCGGGGCGGCCCGCCAGGGGTTCGAGGGGCCCGACGCCCTCCGCTGGGAGCGGCGCCTGGAAGCGGACCACGGGAACCTCCGGGAGGCGTTGGGCTGGTTGGCGGAGCGAGACGAGGCCGAGACGCTCCTGGCGCTTACCCACGACCTGATCGCGCCGTGGTGGCACCTGGGGCATGGCCGGGAGGGAGCGGACTGGCTGCGGATCGGGTTGGAACGCGGTGCCGCCGCCCCGGTCTCGCTGATCGACCAGACCACACTGGCGGCGGCCCGACTGGCGGCGGAGCGCGGCGATGACGACGAGGCACGGCGGCTCGCCACGGCCCATGCCGCACGCGCCCGGGTCGCCGGCGACGACGCGGGCACGGCCCAGGCACTGTCGCTGCTGGGACAGATTGCCCAGTTCACCGGGGACACGGGGGCGGCCCGGGCGCACTTCGAGGATGCGCTGGAGGCCTGGCGGACGGCCGATCGTCCGGCCGAGGTCGCGATGATGAAGACCGCCCTGGCGATGATCGGTGACGTGGGCGGGGTGGACCGGCCCGGCGATCCCCTCGACGTGGCGCTGGCCCGCCAATGCTGGGAGGACGAGTTGCACCTGCACCGGCTCGCCGGCAATCCGGTTCGGGCTGCTCGGGCGATCCAGGGGTTGGCCCAGATCGCCTATGCCGGACGCGACTTCCCCCGCACCCTGACCCTCTCTCTACAGGCTCTCGAGCAGCGTTGGGAGTCACGAGACCTGCGGACGATCCCGTCATCCCTCGAGGACGTGGCTGGCATCGCCGGGGCGACGGGTCAGGCGACGGTGGCGGCACACCTCTACGGGGCGGCCGAAGCCCTCCGAGAGGTCATCGACGCCCCGATGCCGCGCTGGGGTCTCATAGCACACGGGCATGCCGTCGCTGCGGCACGCCGGGCTGGTCCCGCGAACGCCTTCGATGCCGCCTGGTTGGCCGGGAAGTCCCTGACGTTGGACGAAGCCGTAGCCGAGGCATTGGCGGTGAGGGTCTCCGTCCCTCCAGCGGCACCGAGCGGGGCCCCGTGGGCCCTGACGCCGCGGGAGCGAGAGGTGCTCCGTCATGTGGTCGAGGGGTACTCGAATCGGGAGATCGCCTCGCGGCTGTCGATCAGTCCCAGCACTGCCGGGCATCACGTCGAGAGCATCTTGGCCAAGCTCGGCGTCGAGTCTCGGACCGCCGCGGCCAGTTTCGCCATCCGCCATGACCTGGCCTGACGCCCGCCCGCGACGGCGGCGAGTCACCCGGTTCCCCATTTGGATCCGTATACGTAGCTGCGGAATCGGCGGTGCCGATGTCCGACTACGTATGGGCTACGTATGTCGTCCCCGTCTCGTTCCCGGATATAGGGAACCTGACCGATGCCCCGCCGGTGCGACGAGCGCAGGATAGGGATGTGCCCCGGCGTCCCCGACGGCACACCCGGTACCGTTGCCAGTTGGAGGGGAGAGTCGGCGTCCCGCGGCGGCGGACGGGACATGGACTGGGCTCACTGGCCGGCAGACCCGACGCCAGCCACGCCAGCCACGCCAGCCACGCCACTGACACGACGCTGACTCGCTGATGGGGAGGAATCGCCATGATGTCCGGCATCGATCGAAACTACTGTCACGCCACCGAACTTCGCCGGCACCAATCGCTCGCCGACGCGAAGGCGTGGCGGCTGATCAGTTCGTCCGCGTCACCAACCGGTCCCGCTCGGGCGCGCTGGTCTCTCCGACGCCGGGCATGGCCTGCGGCGCTCCGACCGGCCCTTCTCCGTCCCGTCCGGATCACGGACCTCCTGTCTCTCCCATCCAGGTCCGTCGAACCCGCATTGCCGCCCGCGGCGGTCTTTGGCACCACTCCTCCCTCGTCTACTTCGTCGGCGCGGTGAGGCGCTGCGCCGTCCGGGCGTGATCTTCGTCGCGGACATCCCGGGCAAACCCCGCGACCGGCCCGTAGCGTCGTCCCCTCCACCACACCGAGAAAGGCCACCACGATGGACCCGTTCCCGACGCTTGCCCTGATCGATCGCGCCCGTGGCGACGGTGAACGCCGCTTCGCCGACCAGCCGAACGCCGCGTATCTGGAGCACCTCGCTCGCGCCGTGGCCGACGCGTACTGGAGCGAGTCCGTCTGGTTGACAGGCATCGTGCCCGCCGCTGGCTTCCAGGCGGTCTGCATCGCCCTCGACGCCGCGTGTCTCGCCGCGACGCCCACGGTGCAACTGGTCTTCGCCGACGCGGTCCACGTGGTGGACCTGACCCTGACCTCGGCCCTGGACCGATCGGCGTCCCAGAACCCGTCCACCGCGACGGCGTGACCTGCCCAGGCCGTCGCTGGCACCGAACGGCGACGGGCCCCGGCCAGCACCGATCCGGCCGACCGCACGCATCCGTCGTTGTCCGCGGCCGGGGCTGACACCTGGTCCCCCGCGCGACCCGTCATATCGCGATCGCGCCCGGGCCCACACGACGCCAGGCTAGTGGAAGGACGAGGGCCGGAGCGAGGACCCATTCCGCCTGGCACGCCGTCCTCGACCAGGGGACGGGCAGACACTGGACCCGGTGATCGGTGTGCTATCGTCCCCGCGACATCCCCGGTATAGGCGTCGGCCCAGGGCGTGTCCGCGAACTCGGTATACTGCGACGGCTGGGCGCCGGGCGGAGTGGCGGCATGCGATTCCGCGCCGCTGGGTCGAGGACGGGCGTGGACATGGGAGCGAGCGAACCACCGCCGGAGCCCGGGAATGGGGAGGTGAGCCACCTCGTCGAGGTGGACGGCTACCGGCTCTCCATCACCTCGAGCGGCGCCGGCTCCCCGGCGGTCGTCCTGGAGACCGGCCTCGGGGCGCTGAGTGAGGTATGGGAGCCGGTGCAGCGCGAGGTGGCCCGCTTCACCCGCGTCTGCCGCTTCGACCGGGCCGGCCGGGGGCAGAGCGACCCTGCTCCGACCCCTCGCACCTGTGCGGGGATGGTGACCGACCTGCGCGCACTCCTGGCCAACGCCCGCATCCCGGGCCCCTACGTCCTGGTGGGAAACTCGGTGGGAGGCATGAACGCCCGGCTGTATGCCCACCGACACCCGAGCGAGGTGGCTGGTCTCGTCCTCGTCGACGGTTCGCATCAGGACCAGTTCGCCCGGATCGGGGAGGTCCTCCCGGTGCCGGGCCTATCGGCGCCGGCCGCTCACCATGATTTCTACCAATTCTGGGCGGGCGGCGGTTGGAGCGATCCGGCCAACAACCCTGAGGGCGTGGACTTCGTGGCGAGCGGGGAGCAACTCCGGTCGATCGACTCGCTCGGGGACCTCCCGATGGTGGTCCTCGTGTCGGCGACCTGTTTGCTGGAGGTCCCGACCGAACCAGGTGCCAGGCCACACCTGCACGAGGTCTGGAAGGCGTTGCAGCGGGACCTGGCGGATCTGTCGACCGGCAGCACTTACCGGGTCGTCGAGACCAGCGGGCACTTCATCCAGCGGGACCAGCCAGGAGAGGTGGTCGAGGCGATCCGCGAAGTGGTCGAAGCTGCCCGGCGCCGGTGAGGATGCTCCCGCCAGATCTCCCCGGACCCGGGAGGCGGCGGCCCATCGGGGATCTCCGCCCGAACCCGACCACTGCCAGCTCCGGATCGCGGCGACATCCATCGTCTGGTAGCCGCCGACGCGCTTCTCGTGGCGCGTGGTGACCGGCAGTCGCGCCTGAGCCGACCGGTCCCGCGCTCGCCGTCGGATTCACGGTAGGTCACTGGATCGAACCCGTGGTCGCTCAATCCTTCGGCCCGTGTGGGGGGGTCGCGTCGATCCCCGTCCACCGGGCGGTGGTCCCGCGCGGGTCGGCAGGTGCGGGGCGCGGGGCGGCCGAGGGCGCTCCCACGGTTCGACGGTCACCTCGGGGCGATCCGAGCGATGAAACGCACGTCGCCGCCACGAGCGCAGAAACCGCCCTAGTCCACGCGATTTGCCAACGTGTCGGTATAGGCCATCAGCACGTCCCGGGCGGGGCTCAGGCCGTCCGGCAGGGCGGCCAGGAGGGCGGAGCGGGCCCGGTCGTGGAGTTGGGCGATGTGGGCTTCGGTTTCGGCCCGGACCCCGGCCGCCTCGAGCAGGGACAAGACGCGCCCGACGCCGGCCTCGTCGATGTGATCCCCGGCGTACCAACGGGTCACCTCGTCTCGGGCGATGGGGTCGTCACCGGTGCGCAGCAGGACCACCGGCAGGCTCTGCTTGCGGCGGCGCAGGTCGTCGGCGGCCGGCTTGCCGGTCTCGGCCGGAGAGCCCCAGATGCCCAGCAGGTCGTCGCGGATCTGGAACCCGACGCCCAGGGCCTGTCCGAAGGTGGCCAGGCGGTCGGCTGTGCCCTCGTCCGCTCCGCCCAACAGTGCCCCGGCCCAGGCGGCATAGCGGACGATCGCCGCCGTCTTGCCGTCGATCATCGCCAGGTAGTCGTCCGGGGAGACGGCCGCGCCACCCTCGAAGCTGAGGTCCAATACCTGGCCCCGCACGATCTCGATCGTCATCCGGTCGAAGGCCTCCACCAGGCGCAATGTCAGGTCGAGCGACACACCGGCGGTCGGCAGGCGAAACAGGGGGAGGTGGGCGGCGGCGAAGAGGGCGTCCCCGGCGTTGATCGCCTGGGCTGCCCCCCAGATTGCCCAGACGGTGGGGCGGTGACGACGGTGGGCGCTCTGGTCCTGGATGTCGTCATGGATCAGGGTGAAGTTGTGCAGCAGTTCCAGCGCGGCGGCCAGCGGGGCGGCCACGGCCGGGTCGCCGCCCACCGCCCGGCAGCAAAGCAGGGCGACTCGGGGCCGGAGGCGCTTGCCCTGGGCGCGCGTCACCGCCTCCGTGCCGAGCGGGGCGAATCGCGCGTCGACCAGGCCGAGGTGATAGCGGACCATCCCGGACAGTGTCGGGTCCTGCCCATCGAGGGATTCGATGGCGAGGTCCAACTCGGGCCGGATCATCTCGTCCACGCGGTCGCTCTCCCGCCCGGACGTCTCCGGCGACTCGACCGGCACGGCGCGGCCGTCCTCGGCGACCTCATCACCAGCGAGGTCCGCATTGGCGTGGTCGGTCCTGGGGGCACGGCCCCCCGTCACCATCTCGGTCCCGTGCGGTTCCGTCACCACTCCAACCGACGTGACCATCATTGACGTTCTCCCCACCGAACCGCCGACGGACCGACCGCGCGACCTCGCGGCCCCCCGCGTAGCGACGCTCCCACCCTCGATTACGCACTCCGTTCGGAAGCGAGCCATCGTGCCTCGCCCGCCACCTGTCGATAGTTCCAGCATCACGCGTGCCGACGACGGCGGGAACGTCCCGGTAGGCTACCGTGCCGATCACGCCGGCACCACGCCAGCGGAGACCCGGGTCCGATCGGACCCCTACAAAGACGCAGATGGACCTGCGGGGATGCCGGGGATGGCATCCGGGAATGGCCCGGATAGCGTAAAATACGTGAGTCGAGGGCGCGAAGGGGTGCCCCGGCGAAACGGTTCGTCGGACCGGTCGAGGTGACCGGGACGCGTCGCGGACCGGTGGGCCTGTAAAGGACGGAACCAGATGATCTTCGACCCCCTCTATTTCGTGTTCATGATCCCGGGCATCGTCCTGATGCTCTGGGCCCAGAATAAGGTCAAGGGCAACTACGCCAAGTTCAGCAAGGTCCAGAACGCGCAGCGGATCACCGGCGCCCAGGCTGCCCGGCAGATGCTCGACAGCCAGGGCCTGATGAACGTTGCCATCGAGGCGATCCCCGGCGAGCTGTCGGATCACTACGACCCGCGGGCTCGCGTGCTGCGCCTCTCCCAGGGCGTCTATGGCGTCCCGTCAGTCGCCGCGATCGGCATTGCCGCCCACGAGGCGGGACACGCCATCCAGCA
>CADCWH010000261.1 GCA_902806395.1 uncultured Thermomicrobiales bacterium
CCGCCGCCGTCGTTGCCGCCACGGGAGTTCCCGCCGCCACCGAAGAGCGAGGCCAAGCCGCCCGGCTGCTGCTGGCGGAACTGGCGCGTCAGGCCGGCCAGCTCGCGCGGGTCCTCGACCTGGCCGCCCTGGCCGCCCATCTGCTGCTGCAGCATCTGGCCGAACTGTTGGCGCTGGTTGGATGGCATGCGACCGAACGCCTCGCGGGCTGCGTCCTCGTACTCATCCGGGGAGAGGCGATCGGAGACCTGCCGGTAATTTTGCAGGGCTTCCATCCCGTCGATGCCCTCTTCGGGCGCGCCCGTCTGGTACCGCTGGACAAATTCGTTCGCCCGGTTGCGCCGAGTGGGTTCGTCGTCGTCGTCATTACCTCCGAAGAGGCCACCTAGGATCTGGTCCATGTGCATTTCCTCCATGACTTCCCGACCACGGCTTGGCCAGGTCATCTGGGGCTATGCAGGAGTGATGCCAGGGTGATGGGCATGGACAAGGTCCACGAGTCGGGCCAGCGTGTCTGGGTCGGTCGCCGGGATGATCCCGTGGCCGAGGTTGAAGATGTGGCCCGGCCGTCCAGCGGCCCGACGCAGGATATCTTTTGCTCCCGCCTCGACGGCCTCCCATTGTGCCAGGACGAGCGTCGGGTCGAGGTTGCCCTGGATCGTCCGGTCGTGACCGATCGTGGACCAGGCTTCGTCCAGTGGTAGGCGCCAATCGACGCTGACCGCGTCGCACCCGGAGGCGGCAATCTGGTCGAGCAGGGTCGTCGTGCCGGTGCTGAAGTGAATGGTCGGCACCGTCCCCCGTAGCGCGGCGAAGATCCGTCGAGTATAGGGAAGCACGGACTCGGCATAGGCTTGCGGGCCGACCAGCCCCAACCAGGAGTCGAAGAGTTGGACCACGTCGGCGCCCGCGCCGGCTTGTGCCTGGAGGTAATCGATCGTCGTCTCGGTGACGATGCCCATCAATGCGTGCCAGGTAGCAGGGTCGCCGTACATCATTGCCTTGGCGCGGGGAAACTCCCGTGAGCCGCGACCCTCGACAAGGTAACAGGCCAACGTGAAGGGAGCCCCCGCGAACCCGAGCAGCGCGGCGCGATCACCCAATTCGGAGCGAAGCAACCGCAGGGCGTCGAGCACGTAAGGTGTCGACTCCTCGGCCCTGCCGACCCGGAGCCGAGCGACATCCGCGGCGCTCCGGATTGGCTGTTCGATGACCGGGCCGATCCCCGGATCGATCCGGAACGCGACCCCCATCCCGTCCAGCGGCAGCATGATGTCGGCGAACAGCACTGCCCCGTCCACCCCGAGGCGATCGACTGGCATGAGTGTCGCCTCGGTCGCCAGCTCCGGCGTCCGTGCCACCGTCAGGAAGTCGTGGCGCTCGCGGAGGGCGCGATATTCCGGCAGGCAGCGGCCAGCCTGGCGCATGAACCAGACCGGCGTTCGGTCCACCTGACGCCGGTTCACCGCCGCCAGGAACCGCTCGCGGCCGCTCATCTCGGCCGGCGACGCTTGGGTTGGGTGATGACTATCCGAGATCACCGGCGTTGAAGACTCCGCGGTCAAGCGAGCACCGGCACGCGGGCCGGCGAGGCCGCCACCGCGTCGAGCATGCCGCGAGCGTCGGTCGTGGCACATGTGAAGATCGGCACGTCGGTCAGGGTGTAGGCACTAGAGACCGAGCCACGCAGCTCCTGCACCAGGTCGAGGAAATCACCCGGCTCGTCCGTCTCGAAGGCGAGGACGAACTCCTGATCGTCGAGACCGAACGAGTAGGTCGTGTTGAGCTTGACCGAGGAGTAGGTATGGCCGATCGCGATGTGCTGGTTCATCGCCTCCTGCCGCTCGTCGCTCGACAAGCCATACCACTCCCGCACCTTGGTGAGCGGGTACACGAACAGGTACTTGTGCTCGCCCGGCGCCAGCGACAATCGCGTGAACGATTCCCGTCCCGGACCGGAGTACTTCTCGACGTAGTTGGAATGCTTGGTCATCGAGAGATAGCTGAACGGGGTGTCCAAGAACGCGGCCAGGTCGGTCCCCATCATCTCGGACTGCATCCGCTGGATGTCGTTGAGCTCGTAGCTGACCTGCCAGACCATGAAGTCGACGTCACCCCGTGTCCCGACCGTGGAGTAACAGCGGACGAGATTACGCTCGGCCCACCCTTCGACCAGGGCGGCGAACTCTGCCTTCTGGCGGTCGCGCGTTTCGCCGTCGAGGCGGCGCCACTCGGCGGCGACTTTAAAGAAGGTGAACTTGACGTATTGTCGGCGTCCGGGTCGAGTCTCCATGGTACTCATCGGTTTCCTCCTCGGCGGCGGGTGGGTCGGTGGTCATGACGATGTTTGGCGGGGGCGAGGATCGGTGCGGTGCGCGCGACCACGGACGCGGCGTCAGTCGGCGTGCTCGGCGAGCCAGCGCGCGGCGTCCTTCGCATGGTACGTGATGATCCGGTCGGCACCGGCCCGCTTGATCGCCGTCAGAGTCTCCAGGGCGACGCGGCGCTCATCGATCCAACCCATCTGGGCGGCGGCCTTGACCATCGCGTACTCGCCGGAGACGTTATAGGCCACCAGCGGTACTCCGATCGCCGCCCGCGCCTCGCGGATCACATCGAGGTAGGCCAGGGCCGGCTTGACGATGATCAGGTCTGCCCCTTCCTCCAGGTCGATCGCGATCTCCCGGGCTGCCTCTCGCCGGTTCGCCGGGTCCATCTGGTGGGTCCGCCGGTCGCCGAAGGAGGGCGTGCTGCCGGCCGCTTCCCGGAACGGTCCGTAGAAGGCGGAGGCGAACTTGGCCGCATACGACATCACCGGCACCATCTCGTGTCCAGCGGCGTCCAACGCCTCTCGGATGGCGCCGACCCGGCCGTCCATCATGTCGGAGGGCGCGACGATGTCCGCGCCCGCGTCGGCGTGGCTCGTCGCGATCCGGGCCAGCAGGGGCAGGGTGCGGTCGTTGTCCACCGAATCGCCAATCAGGATGCCGCAGTGCCCGTGGTCGGTGTACTCGCAGGCGCAGACGTCGGTGATGACGAGCATGTGGGGCGCCACGCGCTTGATCTCGCGCACCGCTCGCTGGATGACCCCGGCCGGGTCGTGGGCAGAACTGGCGACCGGGTCTTTCTCGGCCGGCAAGCCGAATAAGAGCACCGTGCCGATCCCCAGTGAGACCAACGCCTCGACCTCGGCCGCCAGGTGATCCGGCGAGAGTTGGAACTGCCCGGGCATCGAGGCGATCTCGCGCCGCACCCCGTTCTCCTCGGTCACGAAGAGGGGATAGACGAAGTCTGTCGCGGACAGTGTCGTCTCGCGCACGAACCGGCGCATCGCCGGGGAGGTCCGCAGGCGACGCGTGCGGGTGAAGGCAGTTCGGGTCGTCGGGAGAACCGCGTTGTCGATCATGGTCGCCCTCGCTGGGTGTCCGCGGGTGCTTTGTAGTAACGCTCGATTGTCTCGACGAGGGACGTGACCGTCGGGGTGGTGGCGACGATCGGCTGGGTCCAGCCAACCTCCCGGGCTGCGGCGGCGGTCACTTCACCGATGCAGGCGGCCACCAACGAAGCCGGGTTGAATCCATCCACCGCTGCCAGTGATCGAAACCGGCGCACCGCCGAGGGCGACGTGAAGGTGACGACGTCGATCCGGCCGGCGACCAGGCGTGCCTCGACATCGACGGGCAATCCCGCGACCGGCTCGGTCCGATAGACCACCACGGCCTCGACCTGATTCCCCGCATCGACCAGGCCAGCGGCTAGATCGTCCCGGCCGATGTTCCCCTGGGGCAGCAGCACACGCGACCCCTGCACCCCGGCCGCCACCATGTCGTCCGCCAGTGATTTGGCAGTACCCTCCCCCGAGACGATGACATCTTCGAAACCCGCGGCCGCGAGAGTCCCCGCCGTCACCTCGCCGACCGCCGCGAGGCGGACCTTTCCCAGGTGACCCGATGCCCCGATCTCCGCGAGGGCCGACAGGAAACCGGTCACGCCGTTCTGGCTCGTGAAGGCGACCCAATCGAAGTGACCCGAGTCCAGTTTCTCAGCGACCGATCGGGCGTCGAATGGTTCGGCGGCGATCGCGATCATCGGCGCCCGGATCACCTCGGCCCCCGCCCGGGCCAGCGTCTCGGCCAGTTCGTCGGCCTGGTTGTCGGGCCGGGTGACCAGCACGACCCGTCCGGCGAGGGGCTGCCTCGCGAGCCCGGTGCGTGCCACTCGCCTGGCGGGCACCACCTCGGACAGCACGTCGCCGGCGATGGCGTGGGCCGCCCACTCCGCCTCCTCAGGACGAACTCGCTCGTCTCGCCATGCCACCGTGGACCCATCTTCGCTCGCCAGCATGCAGCGGAGGTGGATCAAACTTCCCTCCATTGAGGCGTGCGCCGCGACGGGAGTCGTGCAGCCCGCTCCGAGGGCCCGCAGCACCGCCCGCTCGGTTCGTACCAGGAGGCTTTGGATCGGATCAGCGAGTGTCAGGATCGCCTCGCCGTTGGGATCCTTGCGCCGGACCTGGATGGCGAGGGCACCCTGGCCGGGCGCCGGGATGAACTGGTCCAGCGACAGATACTCGGTCAACCGCGCCTGCCACCCCATCCGCGTCACCCCGGCGACGGCGATCACGATCCCGTCGAGGTCGTCGGCCAGAGCCCGGTTCAACCGGGTGTCGATGTTGCCGCGCAGATCCACGACCCGTGCGTCTGGGCGGGCCGCCAGCACCTGCGTGGCCCGTCTGCGTGACGACGTTCCGATCACGGGACTGGGTGGTAGATCAGCCAAGGGGAGACCGTGCCGGCTGACCAGGGCATCACGCGGGTCCTCTCGGGACAAGAATGCAAGGCCAATTTCTGGACTCTCCACCGAGGGGAGGTCCTTGGCGGAGTGGACCGCAACGTCGATCTCGCCGGCGACCAGGGCGGCCTCCAGGGCCGAGGTGAAGACGCCCTGACCACCGATCATGCTCAGCGGCGACCGCTTGTCGGTGTCACCTTCGGTCCGGATCACCGCGATCTCGACCATCGCGGCGGGCAATATGCCCTCGACCAACCCCCGGACATGGTTCGCCTGCGTCAGGGCCAACGCGCTGCCGCGCGTACCGATCACGACCCGGGACCCAGCGTCGATACTTCGACGCGTCGTGACGCGAGGGACGCTGGTGGCCTCGGTACATCGCGCAGGCAAGGGAGACTCGGGCGGGGAACTCACGGGGTCAGTCTAGAGACCGTCTCCAAGGAGCGTCAACTGCCGCCGCGCCACAACGCGGCAGGGGTGTCGCGTCTCTCGTTTCAATAGGGGACGAGAGACGGCTTGATGGTCGGAGGACGGTAATTACGGTCACTATGGAGTGACCGGCCATCCCACCGGCAAGGGCAAACCGTTGATTCGGCGCCAGCGGGGGCGGTCGGCGGCGTGTGCTATCATTGACCGCTGTGACACCGCGTCGCCGCGATTCACCGTGCCCGGTGACGACCGGCGACCACTCCCCGCCAACCCGCACCGCAGGGGACTGCCAGCTCACGAGCACGTGGCGCGGCAAGCGGACCGATTCGAGCGATGACCGCCCAGGATGATGCTGACCATGACTGACCCGACGCGGAACGAGCAGGCCCCGGACAGCCCGGAGACGCTCGATACCCCCGACACCAACCCCGAACGGCACCCCGACCAGAGCGATGTCGCCCCGGCCATCGGCGAGGATCCGCCACTCGCCGAGTCCGGCGGGGACGAGACACCCGTCGCTCCGGCGCCTGCCGCCTCCACGGCGAGTGCGTCCGGCACCGCCGTCCCGACCGCCGAGCGAGTCCCGGTCGAGACCGTCGAACTGACCGCGACCACTCGCCCCACGGCGCGGCGATCCGCCCCGGCTGCCAAGGCCGCCCCGCGCGGTCCCTGGCCGTTGAAGCCCTACGCGATCGTCGAGACGGGTGGGAAGCAGTACCGCGTCAGCGTCGGTGACCGCATCTCGATCGAGAAGCTGCCCGAAGCCGCCGGTGGCGAGGTCACCTTCGACAGGGTCCTGCTGCTCGGTGGTGATGGGACCACCGAGGTCGGCACGCCCGTCGTCGACGGAGCATCGGTGGTCGCCTCGGTCGACGATCACTTCCGCGGCGAGAAGTTGGTCATCTTCAAGTACAAGGCCAAGAAGCGCTACCGTCGCCGAACTGGCCATCGCCAGTCGCTGACGCACGTCACCATCACCGGCATCAGCCGGTAGCGGTGCCCGGGTCGAACCGCTGACCAGCCGGGCCCGCGGAATGTTCGCACGAGAGGGGAGACTGACATGGCTCATAAGAAGGGTGTTGGTAGTTCACGGAACGGCCGCGACAGCCAGTCCAAGCGGCTGGGCATCAAGCGCGGCGACGGCCAACTGGTCCGGGCGGGCACCATCGTGGTCCGCCAACGTGGTACCGAGTACTGGGTCGGCAATAACGTCGGCATCGGGAAGGACCACACCATCTACGCCAAGATCGACGGCGTCGTCCGTTTCGAGCCGGTGACCCGAATCAAGCGGCGGATCAGTGTCTACCCGACCGATGTCTACCCGGTGGGTGGAGCGAAGGCACTCCTGGCTGCCGATCAAGTGTCGGTCGCCGAGGAGGCTGTCCCGGTCGCCCTCGCCGCGGACTAGCGTTCTCGCCTCGGCACGCCGAGTCCGGCATCGGATGGACGGCTGGTGGCTGCCCTGGTACACTTGAAGTCGGCTTGTCATAACGAATCAGCACACGGAGTTCCCGAAGAGATGAAGACCGGAATCCACCCGACGTACAGCGAAGCGATCGTCACTTGCTCTTGCGGGAACACGTTCACGACTCGTTCGACGAAGGGCAACCTGAAGACCGACCTCTGTTCGGTCTGCCACCCCTTCTACACGGGCGAGCAGCGGATCGTCGACAGCGCCGGCCAGGTCGAGCGCTTCATGAAGCGGATGCAGGCGGCCAGCGAGTCGGGCGCCCGTCCGTCGAAGCGCCAGCAGCGCCTCGCGGCCCGCTCAGCCGAGACCGAGGCTCGCGACCGTGACGCCGAGGCCGGCCGCGCTGAGGACGACGCCCTGGTCGCCGTGCCCACCGCGGCGACGACCGAAGGTACCCGCCCGACAGCGTAGATTCTCGAACCGATCGAAATGGGGACGGCGGCCCGGTCAACGGGGCGCCGTTCTCTTTTCCGGGCCCTGCGCCGATGCTGAGAGTGCCGGCTCGTCCCAACCCGTTTGCTCCGCTGACAATTCCATATTGATCCGACCCGTCACGCGCCGGGTATGATGGCGCGGTCGATCCGCGGGGTCGGCACGGCCGGATGGCAGGTGGGGGATCAGCGTGCGATTCGACCGCCCGATGCGCGTGTCTGCCCGTGATGTCGAGCGGGTCTGGGGCGGTCAGTGGCTCAGGCCCTCCCACTCACCCGTCGGCGAGGTCTGGTTGGTTGCTGGCGACGCGTAGATCCTCTCGGGACCCGCCGCCGGCACTATCCTCGACTCGGTGGTCGGCGCTCACGGCAAAGAATTCCTCGGGGATGCCTGGTCCCGAGCGGACTGCTTCCCCCTCCTCGTCAAACTGCTCGACGCCGCCGAGTGGCTCTCCCTCCAAGTTCACCCAGACGACGATCGAGCGGTCGCCCTCGAAGGACCCGACGCCTGCGGGAAATCGGAGGCCTGGCACGTCTTAGAGACCACCGGCGTTGCGGAGGTGCTGGCCGGTTTCGAGAGGGCCGTAGACCTC
>CADCWH010000262.1 GCA_902806395.1 uncultured Thermomicrobiales bacterium
CACGTCGATCCATCCGCCGCAGGGCAGCGAAGGCCGCCCCGAGGACGGGTCGGGCGACGGCGGGCAGATGGGCGGGACCGAGGTAGGCGGCATCCCCCCAGAGGAACCGGGCCGGGGAATGGCAATAGCAGAGGTGGGGAATGCCCCCGGGCGGGATCGCGTGGTGCGACCAGGCGCTGGAGTCGGAGATCAGCAGGTCGAGGTCCGGCGGCAGGTGCCGGCCGATGCCGGCGAAGATGGCGGGGTAGAGGGGGAGGAGGCGGCGGTGGTGACGGGGCGGGACCACGTTTGCCAGCCGGGACGCTGGTCGGATGTCCCAGTTTTCCCACTCTGGGGGCAGCGCTGCACGGTCGACCAGCGAAGTCCAAACCGGCGCGGTCGGGAATAGGTCGTGGAGGGCGGCCAGGACCCGTTCGGCGCCGCCCATCTGGGTGAGGTAGTCGTGGACCAACCCGACGCGCACGGCCAAATACTCCCGACGAGGCGCCATCGTCCCCGCCGGGGCGTGCCACCGGGGGGCCAGACGTTCTCCGCGCCGTGGCCCAGCGGCGCCGACCGGCAGCCCGTCGGCCAATGCTACACTCCGCCGACCCCGGGCCGGTGGGTGGACTCGGGTGATCGCCTGATCAGATGTGAGGTCCCATGGCGCGTACCGGCTCCGGCTCGTCCTCCACCGTCGCGGCGACTGCCCCGTCTGGTCGTTCCGATATGGCGGTGGACCTGTCCCTGACGCTCGACGAGGCGCGGATGGTCGCGGTCGCCGCCCAGGGACTGGGGCGCAGGCTCCGGGGGCGGGTCACCAAGGAGGGTATTCGGGCCGTCATCGACCGGATCGGCTGCCTCCAGCTGGATACGATCAACGTGATCTCCCGCTCCCACGAGACGGTGGTCTGGAGCCGGGTCGGCCCCTACGACCCACGCCTGCTAGCCGAACTGCACTATCCCGACGGCGACCTTATGGAGTATTGGGCCCACGCGGCGGCGCTGGTCCCGACGGCGATGTTCCCGCTGTTCCGGCGCACGATGGATCGCTTCCGTGCCCAGCCGGGTTGGCAGCACGACCATGCCGAGGTCCTGGACAGGGTCTTGACCAGGGTCCGGGAGGGCGGCGCGGTCCGGTCGGCCGACTTCGATCGCGGGGCCGGGCCCCGCCCGGAGGCCTGGGATTGGTGGGGCGGCAAGCCGGACCGGCAGGCCCTTGACGCCCTCTGGGCCCGGGGCGACCTGATGGTCCTGAAGCGGGACGGCTTCCAGCGGACGTACGAGCTGACCGAGCGTCTGTTGCCGGAGCGATTCGCCGGGCCACCACCTCCCTTGACCGAACAGCACCTGGCCTTCGCCCGGATCGCCCTGCGCGCCCTGGGGATCACCACCGCCCGCTGGCTGGCCGACTACTTCCGGACCGGTGGGAAGGCCCACATACCAGTCACAGACGTGCCCCAGGTCCTCGCCACGTTGGTGGAGGAAGGCCTCGCGGTCCCGGCCCGGGTCGCGGGGATCACCGAACCGGCCTGGCTGGCCACCGACCAGCTCGGGCACCTCGACGCCCTGCGGGAGGGCCGGGAGCGTCCGACCCTGGCGACGCTGCTCTCGCCGTTCGACAACCTGATCTGGTTCCGGCCGCGGACGCTGGCTCTGTTCGGATTCCACTATCGCCTGGAGTCGTACACCCCGGCCGAGAAGCGACAGTACGGCTACTACACCCTGCCCATCCTGGTCCGGGGCCGGTTGGTCGGCCGCCTGGACCCCTCGCTGGACCGGAAGACCGGCGTCCTGACGGTCCGCGCCCTCCATCTGGAATCGGGTGTCCGCCCCTCGTCGGCCCTCGCGGCGGCGGTCGCCTGGGCCCTGGGCGACCTGGCGACATTCCTCGGCGCCCGCGACATCGCGATCCTGCCAGGGACCGGGGACACGTCGGGGTTCACCGCCGCCGTGTCCGCCGCGCTGTGACCGTCATTAGGACCGCACCGTCGCCGAGGTGCGCGGGACCGGGTCCCGGACCAGATATCCGAATCGACGGTCCGGCCCGGGGCCGGCGCGGTGGTCAGGGGCGGTCGTGGGCGGGGAGATGGGCTGGGCGGAAGGCAGCGAGGTCCCAGCCCGCGGCGGTGGCACCGGCTTGGTAAGCGCTCTCTAGGAAGGCCATCAGGGCCGACTCGGGGTCCGGTTCGGCGCGGAGGTCGGCATAGGTCAGGAGGGCCAACGCGCTGCCACGCGAGTCGCCCCAGCGGGCGGCGGCGGGCCGCAGGGGATGCTCGGTGAGGCCGGGCGGGTCGGGCCAGGTGTAGGAATAGCAGGCCGGCTCGGGCAGGTTGGCGTCGCCGGCCCAGAAGCCGAAGCTGACGACCTCGTGGGAATAGGCCTCCCGCGTCACCGGGTCGACCCCGGCCCGCTCCGGCGCGGGACGCCCCGAGAAGCGGGTCACCGCCAGGTCGAAGGTGTGCCAGAACAGGTGGACCGGGCTGGTCTTGCCAGTGAAGTGGCCGCTAAAGCGGGTGAAGACGTGGTCGAGCGAGACCAGGATCCGCCACCAGCGCTCGACCGCCGCCGCGTCATAGCTGGCGTGGGCGGTGTCCTCGGCGAATGGCGTCGCCGGCTGGAGGTCGAATGGCACGGCGACGATTTGGACGGGGATGCCAAATTCGGCCAGCACCGCCATCAGCCGGGCATAGAAGGTGGCGACCGAGTGGCCGGGCAGGTCGAAGGCGACCTTGTGCCGGTCGCTCGTGGTGACGATCAGGACGTGACGCTGAAAATCGAAGTCGATCGCGAAGGAGCGGCCGTCACCGGTGGGTATCGACCGCGTCGTCAGGCCGGTCGGGGAGACATAGAGTGTGACGTGCCACCAGTGATTGCGGAATGGCACCTTCGCCAGGCGGACCTTACCAACGATCTGGACGAAGCGGTGGATCGTCTGCTTGGTCGGTTCCCACTCCGCCAGGGGCAGCGGAGGCCAGGGGTCAAGCCCGATCCCCGGAGAGGGCCCGTCCCCACCTGACCGGATGATCCCTTCGCTGCCGCCCATGGTCGCCTCCTCGGTGAGTGGCGCGGGCCGGTGGCGAATACCCACCGACCAAGAAACGACCCATGGACCGTGGCCGCTGACCCATGCGGGGGAAGGGGTCGGTTCCGGTCCACGGGTCGCCCCGGTGGAGCATGCCGCGCCGCTCCCGGGCCGTCAAGCGGATGTCGGCATCGTTCGCCATCCTCCTGACGCGGTGACGACGCGACCGCCGTATTGAAGACGGGTGCGACGCCTGGGTCTAGGGGCGAAGCCTCGTGGTGGTCCCGGACGGTGCGGTGGCTCCGGCCAACGATGGATCGTATCCAGCTATCCGGTGTGACGGTGTGGCGTTCTCTACCACCGTGCCCCTCCCATGAGTGGTGATCGACGAGAAGGGGCCGCCGATGAGACATCTCACCGGCGGCCCCTTCTCCTGTCTGGTGGGCACTGCTCGCGGCGCTATGCTCCGGGTGTGCTGGCCGTCGGCGTGGCCATCGCCTCTAGGATGATCCCCGCCACCGAGAAGGCGGCGCTCTCCGGGCCGTCGTTCCGGATCACCCCGGTCGCCATTGGCGGCAGGACGAAATACTCACCCGCCGTCACGGTGAAGTCGGTGCCGGCGGCGACCATCTCACCGGGGGTCGCGGCGGCGTCTGCCCGGGCGATCGTCACCGGGGCGTCCACTCGCACGGTGAGGGTGCCGGATTCGATATAGGCGAGGGCTATCGACGGGTCACCCTCGAACGGATAGGTCACGTCCGGCGCGAACGTCAGGCGGTAGAGCGACGGCGGTTCCTGCGCCGCCGGGAGCAATTCGGCCGTCACACCGGGGGCGATCTCGAACCCTCCCGGCGGCGGGGTAGCGTCCTGGGCACCAGCCCCGGACACCAGGCCGGTCACCGCGATGAGACCAAACAGCAACGTGACCGCGACGGCGGCGAAGCCCACGAATCGACGCATGGCTCTTTTCCTTTCATGCGGCGGGCCGCCGGACGAATCCGGCGGCCCGCCAACGATCTCGTCACGGAGGTCCCCGTAGTGGGACCGGCCGTCCTACGCCGCCGGGCTGGCGGCCGGGGTGCCCTCGACGTCACCGACGACGATGACGTCGGCCATGCCCTCGAAGGCGTGCGGGATGCCGCCCTGGCCCGGGTCACCGACGAAGCAGAGCGCGACGTGGTACCCCGCTTCCAGATCGGCCTCGACCCACTGGGTGGTGTTCGCCGACTGGGTCGACGTCGCGACCACGATCTCGAAACTGTCAGGGTCCGGCAGGCCTGCGGGCGGAGCCTCACCTTCCGGCAGTTCCAGCAGTTGGAACAATTGGTCGATCGTGATCGGCTCGGGTGACCGCATCAGCAGGAAGAAGTGCGGCTGCGTGCTGGTGTTGTCGATCCGGATCACCTGCCGCCCCGGCATCAGCGGCTCGCTGAGCTCGAACGCGAACCCGCCGGTGTCCCCGACCTCGTTCACCGTCACGTCCGCCACCGGCTCGGTCACCGCCCCGGTGCCACCTTCGGTGACGACCATCTCGACCGGCGTCCGCGGATCGCTCGGGTCATCGCCCCAGGCGACGTAGGTCCCCGGGATCAGGTCCAGGACGACCCGGGTCGTGGAGCCCACGTCGACGTAGGTACCCCCGGCGATGTGGGTGGTGTAGTACCACTCCGGCGGCCCACCAGGGCCCTCGCCCTCAGGCGAAGCCTCCGCACCTGGGGAGGCTTCTGCCCCTGGCGAAGCCATATCGTCCATGACCTCGGCCTGCGGTGTCGTGACGCCGCTCTCGGCTGGCGGTCCAGTCAGGTCAGCCACGGTGAGCCCCTCAGGCAGCTGCATGAAGGTGACCCCGCCCTCCATCGTGCCGGTATTGGTGACCGTGATGAGGTACCGGCCCGCCGCCGTCTCCGCCGGCACGCCCTCAAAGCCCGTGTCCGACACGTTTACCCGGATCTCGGTCAGGCCCAGCCCGTCGAAGGTGCTGCTTCCTGCGTCCGGTGTTGCCCCTGGCGTCGCCCCCTGGGCGAGCACCCCCACCGGTGTCCCCAGCAGGGTCGCGGCCAGCACCCCGATACCGAACGACCGTCTCGATAGCGTCATCCCTTCTCCTCCGCTTCTCTCCGGGGCGACTGCTCGCCCCCCTGGACGGCACGCCGGGAACCGATGACCGAGTGCGGTCATGGAGCCCATGCGACGATATTACGCAACCGCCGGGCCAATTGCATCCGTCGTTCGACGTATTTCGCCGCTGGCGGCGACACCCGTCCCGACCGGCGTGACTAGGTGTCGCGCCAGCGGCGGTCGCCGCAGGCGGCGACCCGATCGCGGCCTGAACGGGCAGCGTCTGGCCACCATGGATGCGATTACGGTGATCTCGTAACTAACCGATCGTTCGCGAGGTGGGCTAGTGGATGGGCGGCACCCCGGTTGACGCCCCAATCCCCCGGCCCGTATCATCGGCCCATAGGCATCGACACGTGACCTCGCGATTCCGGGCTCCGCGGCCAGGCCGCCCCTCGTTGTCCACGCGGCTCGTGGCCGGTCCTCTCTCGAACTA
>CADCWH010000263.1 GCA_902806395.1 uncultured Thermomicrobiales bacterium
CGTCAACGCATCAGGCGACATATCCCCTAAACCGATTCTTCCGCACCGAGACGACTCTCCGAGAGAAATAGCGGAGGGCACGGTACCGTTCACCGTCCGACGGCGGCATGGGCCAGCGTCTCCCGAAGGAACGCCAGCGTCCGGTCCCAGGCGTCGGCAGCGTCCGGGAATGCGGGTGCCTGGGGGTCGAACGTCAGGAACCCGTGACCGGCTCCGGGATAGATGACGAATTCGAATTGGCGGTCGGCCTCCGCCAGCGCCGCCCGGTATGCCTCGACGGTGTCCATCCCCACCGCGTGATCCTGGTCTCCCCAGAGCGCGAGCAGGGGCGACCGGAGAGAACTCGCCTCGGCCAGGGGCAGGAGTGGAGCCTTCTCCGTCGCCGCTTGGGCCGGGAAGCCATAGAAGGCGACCGAGGCGTCGGGCAGTGGGTCTCGCGCCCCGGCCAACATCGCGAAGGTGCCGCCCATGCAGAAGCCGATCGTCCCCACGGTCCCGTCGCCGAGCGGGTGGGAGGCCAGCGTCTCGATGCCACGGGCGATGTCGTCCAACGCGTGCCGCTGGTCCATCCGGGCGCGTCTGGCCCGGATGGCTTCGGGGGTGGGTTCGCTCGACGGACCCTCGCGAACGAACAGGTCCTGCACCATCGCCACGAACCCTTCTGCCGCCAGTCGCCGGGTCAGGTCTTCGTAGAAGGCATTCATCCCGTTGATGTCGTGAAGGACGAGGACTGCCGGGTACCGGCCAGCCCCGGCGGGCGCCGCCTGGAGCGCGGGGATGGCGAGATCACCCACCATAAACTCGACCCGATTCTCGTCGATCGCCGGGTTCCTCCCCGCCGGCGTTGAGTTTTCCGCGTGACACATGACGCTGGCCCCTTCCTGGTCTGGTGCGGGAGAAACTGCGCGGCGCGGACGTCTACGCCTCGAAGTCGTCGGTCGCCCGGGCGGCGATCCCGGAGGGAAGTGATTCGGCGACGCATCGGTTGCGCAGCGGGGCGCACCCCTCGATCGCGATCTCGATCTCGTCACCCACTGCCAGCTTGGGTGGGTGAGCCGGGGTCCCGGTCATGATCAGGTCGCCCGGCTCCAGCGTCATCACCCGGCTGACGAACGCCACCAGCGTCGGTACGTCGAAGAGCAGCATGCTGGTGCGCGAGTCCTGCACCGTGGACCCGTTCAGGCGGGCGGTGATCGAGAGGTCATCGGCCCGGATACCGGTCGTGATCGGCCCGACGGGGCTGAAGGTATCGAAGCCTTTCGCCCGGACCCACTGGTTGTCGCTGAACTGGTAGTCCCTGGCCGACACGTCGTTGGCGCAGGCGAATCCGAGGATCACGTCGTAGGCGTCCTCGGTCCGGACGTAGCGGGCACGCTTGCCGATCACGACGCCGAGCTCGGCCTCGGCCTCGATGTTCTCCGCTCCCTTGGGCAGCACGATATCCGCGCCGGAGCCGACCAACGAGGATGGCGGCTTGAGGAACACGATCGGGGTGACCGGCTTGGCGAATCCGGGGGCGTCACCGGTGATGTGGTCCAGGTAATTGAGGCCGATCGCCACGATCTTGCTCGGTACCGTCGGCGCGAGGAGCGTCATGCCGTCGGCTCCGACCTGGCCCGCGGTACCGGTCGCCGTCAGGCCGCCCTCGAACGGGTCCCCTGTGGTCGCGGCGATGTCCTCGCCGCTGAGGATGCCCCAGGCCGCCGCGCCGTCACCTTGGCGATACCGCACGATCGTCTGTCCCGCCGTCCCGCCTCTTCCCCGGTCGTCCATGGAGTCCTTCCCGGGCGCTCGCCCGTGTTCCGCTGTCGTCCGCTCGCTCGCTGGTCTGGCGGGTGGATGGTGCCGAGGCCCGCATCGCCTGTCAAGCGAGGCCCGCCGCCCGTGTCAGCCGTGGTCAGGTGGCATACTGCGATCGTACGGCGCCGGGCTGCCCGGTCGGGGCGGCAGGGGTATGGGCGCGGGATGATGGAGCACCGATGACGTCACAGGACACCGCCTCGGCCGGACCGAATCCCCCCTGCGAGATCGGGCGCTCGCACCCCCGGGATCGGCACCGGATGCGTCCCGTCGTCGGTCACACCGGGGTCTGGGAGTGTGCTCGTCACGGCCTCTTCGCCCGGGTCGTCCCGACGGTCGAAGCCGACGCCGTCGAGCGGGGCGACCCGTTCCCGTCTCACGACGACTCCCCGGCCGAGGTCGTCCGCCAGGGCGATGAGCGCCAGGGCGGCGTCCTGATGTACTACCGGCCCACGGCCTGAGGGCCGCTGACCGTGGCACCGCGCTCTGGCGACCCCGTCAGTGAGGGAATCAACCCAGCGCCACCCCGGTTGCGATTCGCCCTTTCCCTGCACCACGCGTCGTGGTCTGCCGATGCCGAGACCGGTCTCCCTGACCCGGCGCTGCGAACGCTCCGGTCGGCCCGAGTTGCGGCCGCGGCGGGAATCGATGCGATCTGGGCGACTGAGGACCCAGATGGCTGGGACAGCTTCGCCGTCCTCTCCGCCGTCGCCACCGTCACCGAGCGTGTGGCCCTCGGTCCCGGCGTCGTCAACCCATGGCATCGTCATCCCAACCTGATCGCCGCATCCGTCGCCACCCTCGATCGCGTCTCCGGTGGTCGTGCGTTCCTCGGCCTGGGCCGGGGCCAGGTCGAGTGGTACCGGCGATCCCTCGGCATTTCCGCACGTCGCCCGCTCGCCGCCCTCGAGGAGACGATCGGGCTGTTGCGGCGATGGTGGGATGCGCCGCACATCGCCGGGGACGCCGGAACCGATCCCGCCGGCGAGGTGTTCCCGATCCGCCACTGGGAGCGTTCTGTCTCGCCGGCCCGGACGCCTGGCCCGCCGATCTACCTGGCTGCCGTGGGACCCCGCGCCCTGGCCTTGGCCGGAAGACTCGCCGATGGCGTCTTGATCAACGATTTCGCCTCCGAAGAGTACGTCCGGGGGGCGATCGCGGCCGTGCGCGCCGCTGCCCGGTCAGCCGGCCGCGACCCGCACGCGCTGGCGGTGATCGTCCGGGCCAACGCGTTGGTGACCGACAACCCCGAATCCGTCCTGGAGCGTCGCAAGGTCGGCCTCGCCCTGATCGCAACCCTGCCAGGGATGGGCGAACTTGTCCGCACCCCTGGCCACGACACCCAGGCGATCCTGGCTCGCGTTCGGACTGCCATGCGGACCGACGAGACGCTCGCGACTGGCGGCGGCTTCCCGGCCCTGCGCCGGGCGGGCGACCTCGCCGCGGCCCGGGCCGCGATCCCGACGGACCTGATGGCCGCCCTTTGCCCGGTCGGGTCCCTGTCGCTGGTACGCGACCGCCTGGCCCGCCTCGCCGCCCTCGGCGTCACTGAGGTGACCGTGTCCCCGCCCCGGGCCCGCGACACGGAGGAAGACTATGCCGCCAGACTCGTCGCCCTTCGCTGACTCATCTCCTCCGCCCGCGATCGGTTAGCGCCTCGTGGCGGACCTGGTGCCGGTCCATAACGGTGCCGAGGAACGAAACCGACCCGCCGCGCGTAGAGAGGAGTGCGAGGTCATCTCCGGGGCGCTGGACGGTCCGGAGAAGCGTGGTAGGGTAAGAGACAAGCCAAGGACCCCCGACCTCGGCCGGCCCCGCGGTGCACGACTCCGTCGCGCTCCGGCGCGGTTTCTCGTCTTGTCGGGCCGCTGGGGCTCCCCGCGTGGAGCGTCGTGAACCCAGCCGCCCCAGTTCATCGGAGGAATCCCATGCGCGTTGGCCGCGGTCGCCCTCACGTTGCCCGCCCTGTCGTCCGTCCCAGCGGGCTCCTCCCGTCGCCGCGCCCGGCAGGCGGAGCGGGCCGTGGCGCCCTCCGCATCCTCTCGGTCCTCCTCCTGCTGGCGAGCGTCCTGGCCCCCTTTGCCCAGTCGGCGGGTGCGACCGCCCGACCGCGCCCGGTCGCCCAGATCCAAGATTCCCAGCGCGATGGTGCCCCGCCACCCATTCCCGAACCCACCCGAGTCATCGCGATCGGCTCATTTCAGACTGCCATCGGTTGCCCGGCCAACGATGACCCCACATGCGACCTGACCGAACTCGGCGACGACGGTGGAATCTGGAGCGGCAGTTTCCTGCTGCCCCCGGGCCAGTACGTCTATCGCGCCCTGGCCACTACTCCCGACGGCGATGTCTCCCTGGGTGAGGATGGTGACCCCGAGGGTCAGGCCATCCCGTTCACCGTCACAACGCCCGGTGGTGGCGCCTATTTCGTCTATGACACCCACACCGGCGAAGTCTCGGCCACCCCGTTCGACGAGGAGATCACGCTCCAGATCGACACGCTGGGCGTCGTCGCGCTCGAACCGATCGAGAACGGCGAGTACGAGGTCTTCTTCACGTCGCCCCCTGGCGTCTACCCCTACCAGGTTCAGTCGAACGGTGAGCCGATCGGGACGCCGGACCAGATCAATCTCGGCGCCGAGTCCCGGGTCCACATCGTGGTCGATGGCGAGGGCCAGACCCTCGTCAAGGAGACTGTCGATCCCGCCGCGCTGACCGTCCTCAAGGCCGACGATGCCGGCCAGTCGCTCGCCGGCTCCTGCTTCGCCCTCTTCGAGACCGGGAATGACCTGGCCAACCAGGCCTGCGACGGTGACGATGGCACCGAAGATGGCAGTACCCTGCTGTTCTTCCCGAATGGCGTCGCGCCCGGCACCCTGGAACTCGTCGAGACGCTCGTGCCCGAGGGGCAGGAAGCGGCGGAAGACCAGGACGTCCAGGTTGGCCCCGGCGGCCAGACCCTGACCGTGCAGGTCGCGTCCAGTGGCGGCGAAGGTGATGACGTGGACACCGGGGACGATGTCACGGCCACCATCGAGAGCGACGCGGTGGACGACGGTGCCGACCCGACCGAGACCCCGGCGGGCGACGACGTGGTCATCGATGGTGGCGACGATGACTCCGGCATCACCCTCACCCTGGAGAGTCGCGACGCCACGACCGGCGAACCGGTGCCGGGTGCTTGCTTCCGGGTAGAAACCCAGACCGACGAGGTCTGCGACGAGGACGACGACGCGGACGACGGCTTCGTCTCCCTCGACGGTGTCGATCCCGGCAACTACGTCATCACCGAGACCCGTCCGCCGGACGGCTACCTCACGGTCGGTAGCTTCAACCTGGATGTCTTCGTCGGCGGCGGCGAGGAGTACTTCATTCCCCACTCCGTCGACCCGGCGGCGAATGTTGAAGAGGACCCAACTGCGACGGCGACGTCGGCCGATGGCGTCAATGTGACGACGAACGCCACCGAGACGCCCGACCGCACCGTCCGTGACCTGGATGGCACGGGCGTGACCCTGCGGCTGGAGTCCGAGGACCAGCTCCGCAACACCATCATCGGGGCCTGCTTCGACGTGGCAGGCGAGGGGGAGGTCTGTGACGGCGACGACGGCGACGTCGATGGCTTCGTGACGTTCGAGGGCATCGATCCTGGCACCTATGAGGTGACCGAGACCCGCGCCCCGGACGGCCATCTCCAAATCGGTGGCTCCTTCCCGATCACCGTGGTCGAGAGCGACACCAACGACTTCTACATCCAGCACCAGGTCGATCCGAATGCCGCCACGGGTACGGCGACCACCGCCGCGTCCGACGACGGCCCGTCTGGCAGCCTCCGGATCACCACACTCGACGGCGACCGCCACCAGATCGAGGGCGTTTGTTACGAAG
>CADCWH010000264.1 GCA_902806395.1 uncultured Thermomicrobiales bacterium
AGCGGGTCGTCGGAGGTGGCTCGCCCCCCTAGCCAGGCGACGTGCTCCGCCTCCGAAGCGAAAGGGCCGTAGGGCAGGAACTCCCAGGATTGGAGCGCCTCATCACTGCCGTGCCCGAGCGCGTAGAGACTGGGGCCATGGCGGTCCGCGTCGAGCGGTTCCAACCGGGTGAACTGCCCCTCCAGGACGCGCCGCTCCGGTCGGGGCCGTGGCAGGAGGAGGGGGACCGGCGCGGTGGATGGCGATCGGTCGCGAAGGGTCTCCTCATCGGGGGCGTGACGCATCGGCTCTCCCGGCAACGATGGGCAGGGTGGACCCGCGGAGTATCGCATCTGATCCACGCGGGGGGCGGGATCGGATCGGAAAGTTGCGCTCCTCGTCGCTCTCAAACGATATCGCGGGATGGGCCCGGCGCCTCGATGAAGGAACGGTGGGCATTATCCTCGTAGGTGACAAGGTGACAAGGTGACAAGGTGGCCCGGTGGGACCCAGCGACCCAGACGAGCGAGGAGGGCGGCATGACCAGAGTGGAGGTGCGGTGCCCGGCATGCGCCGAGACGGTGCGCCCGGTGCCGATCGCGTACGGCATGCCGGGGCCGGAGATGGTCGCGGCGGCCGAGCGCGGCGAGATCCTGCTCGGTGGTTGCGTCGTCAGTCCGGATAATCCGACGCATCGCTGTCCACGGTGCCACCGGGTGTTGTGGTCACTCGCCGAGAGCGGCGACGAAGGGTTCCGCTCTCACTTCGCGTGACACTCTCGGCAAGCCGGGCCGCTCCGCTTGCCGTATTCACGAGAGGTCACCGGGGTGAGCTGAAAAGCGCTCGAACCTCCAATCTACCACCTGGGACTCTCGATCGTGGTCCATCGGCATCGCGGTCAAAGGCGTGGTCCTCGAACTGCGGCCCGGTGGGTCCGATCACACGGACATGTGCCACTGAGCACGTTCATCGTGAGCGAATCGGGACGACGGAGAGCAGGGCGATATCGGGTACGCTGCCGGTGACCCATCGCCGGTCTTCCCCCAGGTAGGTGTGGGTGGTCGCGATGGCGCCATGGCACGGCGGTGGGAGATCCCATCGTTGTCCCGGGTGCCTTGGCGCCATGCGAGGGTAGGGTAGCCATCATTAGGGAGAGCATGGACATCGAACTGCGCCGCGTGCCGCTGCCGGACGCTGACATCCCGGAGACCCAACCCGGCATCCCTTCCCGGGAGTATGAGGAACGGACGCGGGCACTCCTGGCCGCCGCCGGGACCGACTGGGTGGCGGTCTACGGCGACCGCGAGCACAGCGCCAATCTCCTCTTCCTCTGCGGCTTCGATCCCCGCTTCGAGGAGGCCCTGCTGCTCCTGGGACCGGGCGAACGCCGGATCCTCATCGTGGGCAACGAGGGCGTGGTGCACGCTTCCATCGCGGGCCTCCCCCTCGATGTCGCTCTCGCCCAGTCCTTCAGCCTCCTCGGCCAACCACGGGCCAGCGCGCCACGGCTCACCGACGTTCTCCGCGACGTCGGGCTGCGGCCGGGCGAACGGATTGGCGTCGTCGGCTGGAAGTACCTGGAGGAGGCCGAGACCGACGACCTCACCGCGCCCGCCTTCGTCCCGGCATTCTTGGTCCGTGACCTCCGGACCGTGACCGGCACCGACCCGGTCGACGTCACGGCCGAGATGATGCACCCGGTCCGCGGGCTCCGCGTGCACAACTCGCCCGACCAGATCGCCGCCTTCGAGTGGGCCGCCACCCGGGTCGGCATGGCCGTCCTCGGGGTGGTCCGCGGCGCGAGACCGGGGATGACCGAGATGGAGGCCTGCGCGGCCATGGGCTACGCCGGCGAACCCCTGTCGTGCCACCCGATCGTGGCCTCCGGCGCCCCCGGTGAGGCGATCAACGGTCTCCGTTCTCCGGGGCTCCGCCGCCTCCGTCCCGGTGACGGGATCACCGTGGGGATCGGCTACCGGGGCTCGCTATCGTGTCGGGCGGGGCTCCTGACCGACGAGCCGGACGCGGCATTCTTGGACGGCGTTGTGCGCCCGTACTACGCGGCCATCGCGACCTGGTACGCGACCATGCGGGTCGGTGAGACGGGCGGCGCCGTCCACGCCGCCGTGCATGACGCCTTGGCGTCGGCCGGGGCCACCTTCACCCCGATGCTCAACCCTGGGCACCAGATCTCCCACGACGAGTGGGTACACTCCCCGATCCGACTGGGCAGTGGGGAACAGTTGGCCTCGGGGATGGTTTTCCAGTGTGACATCATCCCCACCCCGCTCCCGGCCGGCACCGCGCTCAACTGCGAGGACACCATCGCCCTGGCCGATCAGGACCTCCGTGGTCGACTGGCCCGCGACTATCCCGACCTGTGGCGCCGGATCGAAGCGCGGCGGGAGTTCATGACGTCGGCGCTCGGGCTCCGGCTGTCACCCGATGTCCTCCCGCTCTCGCTCGCCAACGCTTACCTGCCCCCGTTCTGGCTCAGCCACGACCTGGTCTGCACGGTCGCCGGGTGAGGGGGGAACAGCCGCCGGTCAGCACCGCTGGGCCAGACGGGAGTCGTTCCGGTCGGCTTCCGGTGAATGCGGCTTCCGATGCGTGATTGCCATGACCGACTCGCTCCGAGGGAGTGCTCCCACCCGCACCCGTCGCTAACTGACACCGTCCGAATGGAGCGGGGCGCGGGTCCGTGCGATCTGGGTCACGGCGCTCCTATCCCGTCCCGACCGGCTAGGGCGGTGGCCCCATCGAGCACGGTCCGCGCCCGCTCGGCGCCGTCCCAGCCGAGAGACGCCATGTCCTTACCCTCTAACTGGCGATAGACCTCGAAGAAGTGCTCGATCTCCTTCAGCAGGTGGCTCGGCAAGTCCACCACATCCTGATACTCGGCGAAGCGCGGCTCGCCGACCGGCGCCCCGAGCAGCTTGTCCTCCGAGCCATGACCGGTGGCGATCGCTAGCACCCCGAGGAGCCGCACCCGGGCCAGGCAACCGGGGAAAGCGGGTTCGTCGCCCAGGACCAGCGCGTCGAGCCGCTCACCGTCGGAACTGCGGGTACCAGGGACGAAGCCGTAGCCGGCCGGGAAGTACACCGCCGCGTGCAGCGTACGGTCCAGGACCATGACGCCGAGGTCTTCATTGAACTCGTACTTGGTGCGGCTACCCCGAGGACACTCGACGAACACATTGACGCTGCCGTCCGGGAGGCGGCCCGGGATCTGGTCCAGGTTCACGGGCTCTGTCCTCTCCATCCTGGGACACGCACCATGCCCGTCGGTGGGTCTGACCGGTCATGTCGACGATGACCCACCTCCGTCGACCATCGCCAACCGTCGTGAACTACGTGAAGAGCTGCTGGCCGGGGGTGGGGTCAACGTGCCACCGGTCGTCGGGGTCGACCTTCTTGGTGTGTCCGTCGGGCAGTAGATAGGCGTAATAGCGACCATCCGCTCCCAAGAGCAGGAGTTCCGAAGGATCATCTTTGCGCTCACCGACGACGGCTAGTTCGGTCGGTGGGGTGGAGTCGGATAGCGGGTTCTTCACGGGAAAGCTCCAAGGATCTGGTGGGAACAGGGACACGGATGGGGTGGGGATGGTGACCTCGATCACCCGGCACTTCGCAGGACTTCTGCCACTGGTCATCCCGACGGGTGCCCCACGCGACACGGCCACGACGACCGGGGTCACCTCGCCCTCGCTCGGGACTGACACGGCGCAGCCGAGTTCCGGGGCTGGCGGGGAGGCGGCACCGTGCTCCTGACCCCGATCCTGCACGGACCTGGCGCTCGTCTACGGGACCATCGGCGTCCTGCGACCCTGGCCCCACCAGCGGGCAGCGTGACGGGGCTCCTGACCCAGGAGCCCCGTGCCGTTGAGGGCGATCGTCACGGACTCAGTCGCCGGACGAGGTCACCAATATGATCCGCCGTCCGGGACGATCACTCGCTCTGGTTCGCGTCTTCGAGGAGGATCACGCAATAGAGCGGCACGTCCCGCAGATCGAGTCGGTGCGTCTCCCCGTCCCGGGTCAGCGACACGGAGGGGGAAGTCCCCGGGCTGTGGACGGAGAACGCCCCGGGCGATCGTGGCAGGCGAAGGTCGAGCATGAGGTTCGGCAAGGTCGGTGCCCGGTCTTGGCCAGCGTCATAGTCATATCGGATGATGTGGACCGCCGCGCCGCGCGCTACCCGCTGGATCGTGATCCCGACGTCGACCGATGGTGCCATGCGGACCTGCGGGCCAGCGGGGAATCGTGCCGGATCACCGGCGAACGCCGCGTCGGTGAGCGTCGTTCCGGGGTGCCGCAGGATCGCGTCCATCGTCGGTCGCGGCAGGTTGGTCCCGAGATCACCGAGCACGACCAGGTGGCCCCCGGCATCCAGGTACGCGGCGAGGATGTCCGCCTGGGTCGCGGTCAGGAACCGGCACTCGGGCAGGATGACGGTGCGGTATTGCCGCAGGTCGGTGGGATCAAGGGAGTCGGGACGGAGCTCGCCGTCCGGGAAGAAGATCACGTCAAACGGCTGGGCCCCATCGGCCAAGCTCTCGCAGACCTGCCAGAAGGGGACCACGCCGTCACGGGAGACGTTGGCCCGATTGTCAGCGAAGAGGTCGCGTTGGGCGACCTCTTGAAAGCTGCTCTCCACGCTGAACACGACCGCCACCTCATGGTCGGTGCGTCGACTGTAGAGCTCTTCGTGCTCGGCCAGGAACGTCTGGATCTCCGCGCAGAGGTCGTGGGGCGCGTAGAAGGCATCCTGCTCGACGCTTCCCATCCAAGCGCCGTACGGCACGCTCATGTTTGCGCCGAGCGCCGCGGCCTCGTACAACGACATCCGGAACAGGTCGTGACCCCGTCCGACCTTGAGGTGGTCCACCAGTTCGGGGACCACCCCGCCGTAGGGGTTCTCGACGACGATCACGGGCTTGGGACCGGCGAACCCGGCGACGTAGCGGTACCACGCCGGCTGCCGGTAGCTCGTGTTGCGCATTTCGGTAATGATGAGGTCGACCTTGGGTTCGAGGGCATAGTAGTGGTCGAAGAGGTTGAAGAAGTTGCCCGAGACCAGCACCTCTCGGCCCTTGCTCGCCGCGTAGTCCCGGGCATAGTCGGCCAATTCGGCGAAGTAGCGGGCGATGGCCCGACGCTGGAAGCGCAGGTAGTCCCAGAACAGCGGCGTGGACTCCCGGTTGGACTTGAAGTCGTAACCGCGCTCCCGCAGCCACGTCCCGTAGTGGAATCCAGCCAGATCCACCCCATCCAGATCCGGTGACCGCTGCTCCTCGGGCAGTGCCTGGAGGTGGGCCCGGAACCCCTTCATGCAGTCCTTGCAGAAGCAGCCGCCGAACTGGAGGCTGGTGATCGGCAACTCGGCTTCGTCGAGCTGCACCCCGTGGACGCCGGCGTCGATCTGGATCCGGATGACGGCCTTGAGGTAGTCGCGCCAGACGGGGTTGTTGCGGTCCATCGTGTAGCAATAATGCTCGCGATCCGGGCACTCGACCCATTTCGCGTGGCAGGGCACGCCGTCGATGTCGCGCGAGCATCCCTCCTCTAGGAGGTCGGTGACCCGCTCCCCGTCGCTGTTGACGAGACCCTCCGGAAAGTACCGCTCGAACGGCGGCCAGAGCTTGGGATAGCGATTCTGAGAAAACTCACGCAGTCCGATCCAGCCGGGCTTACCGGCCCCGCGCGGTTCATTGAGCGAGAGGATGCGGTCTTCCTCGTCATTGAGTTCGACCGGAAACTCCCAGCCCTGCACCTCGAAGACGATGCCGAAGACCTTGATGCCGTGCTTCCCGCACTCGGCGATGAACTCCGCGTCGTTGACGAAGCCATAGAAGCGGAAGCGTGGGTCGATCTCGCCGAAGGCCTCCTGCTCCAGGTACGGCAGCGAAATGGAACCGCCCCCGAGGGCAGACCAAACCAGGACCGTGGCCCGGTAGTCCCGCAGGTGCTCGACCATGCGCAGCCGGCGGGGCGGCAGGCTCGGGTGGTAGCAGTGCTGGCCCGGGAACCAGGCGTCGAAGTACACCCCGCGCTCCATGGATCCTCCTCTAAGCACGATCGGCCGGTCGTTCTTGATGTGTCGGGTCGTCTCCCCGGTCGGGCGCGAGGACCTACTCGCCGATAATCCTGCTCGCGGTCCCGGCACCCACCGCGTCGTTGCCTTTGATGAAGGTGAAGCGCACCTCATCCAGATCGCTGGTCGGGCTGGCATCGGCGTCGGGGTCGGCGTAGAAGCCCTGGATGTGGGCGACGGCCCTGCGACCCCACGAGACGAGTTCGTCCCGGTGGGCCGGATCGTCGTCGGTCAACGTCCGCAGCCAGTCGGTCGCGAGGCGCACGTGGGTGCGCTCGTCGGCCTGGAGGTAATCCGCCAGCTCCGCGATGCGGGTGAAGCCGCGCTTCTCCGCCTCCGTCCGCCACTCTCGCAGGGTGTGCATCAGGTTGGCCTCGGCCCAGGAGTTCGTCACGGTGATCCGCTTCAGCGGGTCTTCCTCGTTCTGCATCCACCACCAGACCAGCGACCACGGACCGTAGCCCAGGTCGCCGCCGAGATCGTCCTCGACGACCTTGGCCACGATTTCGATGTGGCGGGCCTCGTCCCACATCTGGTGGGCTAATTCCAGGCGCATCTCCCATGGCAGGTCGGGGAATTCCGCCAGCATCTTGCCCATGCGGTCGGTGGTCTCAACCTCGCCATACAGTAACTGGTGAAACTTGTGGCGGAAGCCCTCCAGTGACCACTCGTCGTCGGCTTGGTAGACGGCGAAGTCCGCGCGGTCAGCGGAGAACCAAAACGGCTCCTCCACGATCGGATGGTCGACTGGGGCCGAGCGCTTGACGTAGCGGTAGCCGGATCGGCCGCGCTTGACCCGGGGCGGTGCCTTATCCTCGGCCTTGGCGCTGTGGAAGGCCAGCCAGTGTGACTCGATGCCGTGGCCAGTGACGCCGCCGCAGGCCACCAAGCGTTCCTCGATGTCCGCCTGCACCTCCAGCGCCGCTTTCCGTTCCTCCGGCGAACGTGTCAGCGACTCCAGCACCGCCTGCCCCCAGGCAACGTGCGATTGCCCCATCGCTGCCAGCTGGCGGAGCAGACGCACGGTCGGGGTGTCGATCATGTGGTCGGTCGCGTCGGCGTGGTAGACGTAGCTGCTGACCAGGTGCGGTTCGAGCACGCGGTAGACGGCCACGAGTCGTTCGATCGTCGTGTCGAGGTTCCAGACGTATTCGCAGAGACGCGCGAAGTCGTCGGTTGCCGGTTCCTGGCTGTTCCGCCCGGAGCGCAACTGCTCGAGCCGTTCGCCCAACAGATCGGCAGCCTGGGCGTGGTCGTAGACGTGATAGCCAAACGTGGCCTTGAAGGCGAGTTGCGGCGTCGTGTGCGACCAGCCGCCGATCATCTCCATCAGCTGGATCTCGAGATAGCGGTAGTTCGCCAGGCGCTGCGAGTTTTCCTTGACGGTGAAACGTCCCCCGAATTCTCGGCGGTCGACGACCGGCATCGTGATTCCCCTCTCAATCCCTAAACGAGCGCCGCGTGACGGACGCGGCTCCAGACGCCAGTGTCATTCCACGGCAGCGTCACAATTGCACCTCGAAGCGGTACTGCCGGTATGGCACGAGACGTGGTGCCCCGGTAAGGCCCGACGGGCGTTCGACCGCATTGAGCAGATTGGCCGGGGTATTGGCGACGCGCAATTCCACCTCGTTCTCTCCGGGCCGCAGGGAGTCAGTGATGTCGAGGGAGTAGGGCGGCCAGAGGCGGACACCCGCACTCTGGCCATTGATGAGGACCTCAAGCACGTCGTCGGCCAGGGACGCCTCTAACTCGACCCGCTGCCCAGCCAGGTGGTCGGGAAGTCGAAAGCCGCGGCGGTAGGTCGCCACGCCGGAGAGGAACGGGTATCCCTGGGCGGTCCAAGGTCCTGGATCGACGGTTCGCCTGGGCGCCGCGATGGCGTGACCGCCGCCATCGCGTTGGACCAGGCTGAAATCGCCGGTCAGCTTGACCAGGTCCAACAAGCCGTCGGTGGGACTCGTGAGGGACAAGCGGAGGGCAATGACGTTCTCACCCTGCCGGGCGAGGTCCGTGATGTCGATCGCCTTCATCTGGCTGTCGATGGGGCTGCGAACGGCTTCGTTCGTCACCGGTCGGCCATTGACCAGCAGCGTCCAGGACGCTCCGGCCCATCCGTCCGCGATCAGGTCCAGACGGGCGGGGAGGTTCACGACGTGGAAGGAGACGCGATACCAGACATCGATCGGGTACGGACGGCTCGGCTCGGTCGGGAGCTGGTACGACCACGCGCCGGGGACCATCCGTAGCCAGTTGGTCGGGTCGATCTCGGCGGTGGCCTGACTCTCGGACAGATCGCCGGCGGCGTCGGTGGAGGCGAGCCATTCCCCGATCACGAGCGCGTTCGGCCCCTCGATGGAGAACGCCCATTCCCCGTCGAGTTCGATCGCCTCGCTCTCGTCTGGCGCCGAGACTACGATCCGGTCCCTGCGCTCGCCTCGCTCCAGCACGACGTAGCCCTCGCCTCCGCGAGCGTGACCGACGACCGACCCATCGGACACGCCATCGACCACGACGTTCGTCTCGATGATTCGCGGTCCCGCCGCGTCTGACGTGGTCACGAACGCGGAGCCGACCGGCGGTAGGTCGAGGTGGAATTGGGTCGCGCCATCGACGACCCGGGAGGGTGCGATGTGCTGCTCCTCGCCGGTCGAGGGATCCCAGAGGAGGGGCTGGACAGTGCCGCTCAGGGTGACCTCGGCCGCCTGGGGAGCGAAGGTCGGGTTGGCGAGGAAATAGAGGTCACGGCCATCCTTGACGCGGTGGAGGCAGAAGACCTCGGGATTGTCGAGGACGACATCGGGCGTGATCAGTCCGGCGATGGCCGCCTGGACCTCGCCGGCGATCACCTCGCGCTCTGCCTTCACCTCGTCCGTGACGTCATGACGACTGCCATCATTGGCGGTGAACCAGTAGCGGCTCTCCTCTCCGGCAGTCTCGACCCCGAAGGCGGCGTGCTCGGGCAGCCCGGCGGCGCCGACCTCCCGTTGCCGGGCCAGCGGCAGCTGCCGGGCGAGCGCGTAGGTCTTGACGAACGCGGTCTTTCCCCCGCCGGGGTGGTCGCGCTCCACGACCTCAGTGTCGGTCCACTCGCGGTATGTTCGCTGGCTCTCTGCCGGGTCGATACCGAAGAGGCGTTCGACCCGCTCCGCGATGTCGACCAGGCCGGTGTCGCCATAGGCCCGGTCTGGCAGGAAGACCGTACCCAGCAGGCGACCGCCGCCCGCCACGAACCGTTCCAAGCGCTCCAACGTGGCGAGTTTGAGGTGGGTCATCGGTGGCAGGATCACGAGGTGGTGGACCTCATCCCGAATCCGGATCATTCCCCCGTCGATCTCGGCGTCGGCGAGGACGTCCTCGTCGAGGTAGTCGTAGTCGTGGTGGAGGCGGAGCAACAGGTCGGTCAGGGCGTTGAAGTCGTGCTCGGTGCGGTCCCCGAGGGGATGGTGCTGTTGGGGCGTGTAGGTCCCGAACATGGCGTTGATCGGCCAGACGACCGCCACTTTGGCGACGTGATGCCCGCCGGTCAGCATGGCGCCGAGCCGAGCGACGTAGGCAGAGAACCAGGCGTAGTAGCGCCACCACGGGTACTGGTAGAACATCGAGGGCGGCCAGTCGCGCTTGCGCGGCCCTTCCAGGGTGTAGTGGAAGCCGTGGGGGTTGATCAGGTTCACGCCGAGCGCGTGCTGCCAGTCGGTCAGCCACTTCATCCGCTGCATCGTGGCATCCATGAAGATGCCGCCGAAGGATTCGCAGAGCACCCGGTCGCTGCCCAGTTGGTGCGCGGCCGAGGAGGCGAGCTTCATCGCCACGTGCTCGTCGGGCCGGTCGCGACCACCGATGAAGGGGTAGAGGTGGTCGACGCCCACGACATCCAGGTGCGGGTAGTGCCGGAACGGGTTGCCCGCCACCCGGATCATCTTCCGCAGCCACTCCTCGTAGAGGAGGTGACCGGTGAAGAGCAGGCCCCGCTCCTGGCACCAGTCGTGGATCTGCCGGAAGTAGGCATCGCTGTAGAAGGCGGTCAGGGTGGTGTAGAAGTCGTAGCGGACGCGGGCGCTGTCCGGGCCGAGGTCGAAGAACAGGTCGGGGAGGCGGGGCCGAAGGTCGTAACCGTTCCGCGCGTGGAACCGGCGGAACATGTCCTTGGTCCAGGGCACGATCGGGTTGTCGCCGCCGCTGACGTAGTAGTGCATCGCCGGTTCGTCGGTGTAGAACCCGACCATCGGTGTCGGCAGCTTGTCACCGATCGTCGCCGCGTAGGGCTCATAACCGAGGCGTAAGAACTCGGCGGTCGCCTCGGGGTCGAGTGCGTCGATGTAGTAGTCAGCCCGCTTCTCGACCAGGTACATCAGCCGCCAATTGCCCGGCGGTGCCTCCCACGGGATGACGTTCTCGAACGAGAGGTTGGGGGTCAGGTCGAGCACCCGCCCGTCCTCGCCGACGGCGAAGGCGGCGACGGGGGTGGAGCGCTCGAAGTCGATGTACCGGCTGTCGCCGCCCGTGAGGTAGGAGAACCAGGGGCCGCGAACGGGGAAACTGAGGCACTCGATGTACCGCTGGGCCAGGTCGGGACGCTCTCGCACGACGCGGAAGTCGGCCGTGCCGCTGGGCCAGTTCATCTCGTCGTAGACCCAGGTCGTCATCCCGAGGCGCTCGGCCTCCTCGACGGCGAACCGGATCCGGTCACGGTAGGTGGGGCCGAGGTAGGGGTGTTCCAGGCCGAAACGGCCGTGGAGGATGATCCCTGGGATCCCCTTGTCCCGGAACTCACCGAGCTGCCAGCGCATCTCGTCGGGGTCCAACTCGCCGTTCAGGAACCAGAACGGCAGGATGCCGTACTCCCGCGGCGGGTCACGGAAATGCTCGTGGGTCGGCGAGTGCGGCGGCCAGGGTTTCGCGGGCATGGTGTCTCCTGATAGGTCACCGGGTCGGAAGACGGCTCACGGCTGCTGCGGATACTGCGAGGTGGCGTCCAGGTTCGTGGGTTCGATGCGACGTCGACATCTGGATATGGAGCGAATGGGGGGCACGGACGTCACCCGGTCATCCGACGCGGCGGTGATGCGTCACGTCGTCGACACGACGTCGATCCACGTCGAGGACGACATTGGTGATCTGGACATGACGTCCTACCCGTCTCCTTCCCGAAATTTGACGCACCCCGCTCATCGGGACTCATCCAGCGTTCAAGCCGTTCGCTGACGAGGGGTCGGATCATTCATGGCGGTCCGCGCCTGGCAACTGCCCCGCTCGACCAGCGTCGTGCGCAGGACGATCCGGGAGACCGGCGCCTCCCGGTCGGCGATACGGTCAAGCAGCAGTCGGACGCTCCGTCGCCCCATGTCGGCCACCGGCTGGGCGACCGTCGTCAGCGGGGGGAACACGGCGGCAGCCAGGAGGATGTCATCGAAGCCGATGACCGAGACGTCATCGGGCACGCGTCGTCCAGCCTGTTGCAGGGCCCCGATCGCCGCGATGGCCATCAGGTCGTTGAAGGCGAAGAGGGCCGTGAACGGGACGCCGCGATCGAGGAGTTCCCGCATCGCGGCTTCGCCACCGTCGGAGCGCCCATTCCCGCGCACGATCGCGTCCTGCCTCAGGTCGATGCCGGCATCCGCCAGGGCGTGGCGGAACCCGGCGATCCGGCCGGCGCTTCGCGTCAGGTCGCTTGGACCGACGAGGCATGCGAGATCGCGGTGCCCGAGGCCAAGGAGATATTCGCCCGCGAGGTACCCTCCCTGATGGTTGTCGACCAGCACCTGGTCGACTGGGCCGTCCTCTAGGTCGCGGTCGACGACGACGCAGGGCACGCCGGCCGCGACGACCCGATCGATCACGTCGAGTCCGTCTGTTGCGTTGATGAGGCCATTCGAGGTCAAGATCAAACCATCCACCCGCTTGGCGAGCAACACATCGACGTAGGCTGCCTGCTTGACTGGGGAGAGGTCCGAGTTGCAGAGGATGACGCTGTACCCTGCGGCGAAGCCGACATCCTCGATCACCCTCGCGATCTCGGCGAAGAATGGGTTGGAGTTATCGGGCACCAACAGCCCGATCGTCTGGGTCTCTTTCCGCCGGAAGCTCCGGGCCAAGAGGTTTGGCCGGTACCCGAGCGCGGTGATCGCCTCTTGCACACGCTGCTTCGTTGACGGATCGACGTAGACGCCATCGTTGATGACTCGCGAGACGGTGGAAATCGATACGCCGGCACGGTCAGCGACGTCCTGCATGGTTGGCATGCTGTATCACCTAACGAGGACTCGCATCGTATCCGGATGTGGAGTCCCCTCCTGCGTCTGCCACGTGGTGTGGGCCTCGTTCTAGCCTTTCATCGCACCGGATACCAGGCCGCGCGTGAGTGTGCGCTGCAGCACGAAGAAGAACACGAGGACCGGCAGCGTCGTGAGCGTCCCGGCTGCCATGATGTTGCCCCACTGCGTCGTGAATTGCTGAATGAAGCTGTACATGCCGATGCTCAGCGTGTATTTGTCCTCCGAAACGAGGAAGACATAGGCGAAGAAGAACTCGTTCCAGGCCAGCAGGAACGTGAAGACGGCGACCGTGGTGATCCCGGGGCCGGCGAGCGGCAAGACGATCCGCCAAAGCACCTGCAATTGGTTGGCACCGTCGATCAATGCCGCTTCCTCGATCTCCCTCGGGATCGCATCGAAATAGCCCTTGAGCATCCAGACGGAGAAGGCGAGGGCAAAGGTGAGGTACGTCACCAGGAGGGCCCAGAGGGTATCGATCAGCCCATACTGGCTCAGGAGCAGGAAGAGCGGGATCGCCAACATCACGCCCGGAAACATTTGGACGATGAGGAGGGTGTTGCCGTAGATCGCCTGGCCCCTGAATCGCCAACGCGATAGGGCATAGCCACCGAGGCTGCCGATTAGGAGGGCGAGCAACGTGGTGCCGAACGCGACGAGCAGGGAGTTCTTGAGCCAGGTCGGAAATTCGGTGCCGCCCAGAACGAAGCGGAAGTTACTCAGGGTCGGGTTCTCAGGAAAGAAGTTCAGTCCGGTCAAGATCTCGCGGTTCGTCTTGAACGCGCTGCTCATTGCCCAGGCCAGCGGCGAGATCGCGAAGAGCGTGATCAGGATCAATAACGTGTGCGTCACGACCCCGGTCACGATCGCACCCGGCCGGATACGACGTGCCCGTCGCCGTTCAGTTGACGGGCCGCGCTTCGCGTCGGGGTGGGATCGTTGAGAGACGAGTGCTTTCGCCATGTGCGTGCGATCCTCCTAGACTCGGATGTCTTGTTGCTTCGCCTGGAGCCGGAGGTAGACGGCGCCGAGGATGAGCATGAGGACCATCGAGATGACCGCGAGGGACGTGCCGTAGCCGATGTTGAAGCGCTGGAACGCCTCCTTATACGCCAATAGGATCAACGGCGTCGTGGCATTGGCGGGACCACCACCGGTGAGCACGAACGGCAAGCCAAAGTCATTGAAGACCCAGATGGCTTGGAGGAGCGTGGCGATGACACTCACCGGCAGGATCAGCGGAAAGGTGATGTGCCGGAACGTTTGGAAGCGCGTGGCGCCGTCGAGGGCTGCCGCATCGTTGAGGTCGTCCGGGATCGCGCTCAGTGCCGCGAGGACGGTGATCATCATGAACGGGAACCGGGTCCAGGTGCCGACGACGATGATCGACAGCATCGCCAGGTTGGGGTCGGCCAGCCAGAGGATTGGATCGAACTCTCCGATGAGACCCATCCTGATCAGGATCCGATTGATGATGCCCGACTGGTCGTTCAGCATCCATTGCCAGCTGATCAGCGAAACCACCGGCGGCACGATCCAGGGGGTCAAGATCAACGCTCGGTAGAGGCCACGCAGCCGCAGGCGTTGGTTGAGGAGCACGCCGGCGAGCAGGCCAAGGGCATAGCTGAGGCCCACGATGCCGATCACCATGACGAACGATGTCCTGAGGGCGACGCGAACGGTGTGGTCGTTGAAAGCCTTGATGAAATTGTCGACCCCGTTGTACTGGGTCGCCCACGGCTGAACGCGATTGTGATACTTGAACGCCTCGATCAACCCCACACCGAGCGGGTAGAACTCGATCGCGACCAGGAATAGGACCGAAGGCAGGATGAGCAGGTAGGGGACGGCGTGCTTCCGGACATGCGTGATCATTCGCGTCTGGCGCGGGGAGACCTTGGCGACCGGCTGGTGGAGGTCCGTCGCATTCTGCATTGGCGTTTCCCAGGGTAACGCTCACTGTCGTGCGCTCGCCGCGGTACCCGTATCTGGTGCTCGGTACCGAGGGCTCGGCGGCCGATGGGGAGCCCCATCGGCCGCCGATGAGGCGACCTCGCGAGGTAGAAGAGGTCTAGTCGTCCGGACGCTGGAACAGGGGAGCCAAGCTCTCCTGGGCATCCTCGAGGGCTTCCTTCGGCGACCGCTGACCACTGATGACCGGGTTGACGATGATGTCGGCGATGCTGGTACCCATCGACGAGACACCCACCGCGGCTTCGGTGTTCGGGTACCAGTAGTCGACACCGTGTTCGATGGTCTGTTGGGCCATCGCCGCGATCAGCTCGTTCTCCTGGTACAGCGGATCATCGAGGAGCGAGCTGTAGACTGGCCACTTGCCTCCCGGTTCCGATGCGTACAGCTTGCGCAGGTTGTCCGGTTGCATCATCCACTTGAGGAACGTCTTTGCCTCATCGGGATGCTCCGTCTGCTTGTAGATCATCCACGGGTTGGCGAAGGAGACGACGAACTGGGCCTCCGGACCGCCAGGTCCGATCAGCGGGGGAAGTACCCCCACCTTGTCGAACATGTCTGGCGCGTTTTGCCTGATGTCGTCGATGAACCAGCCACCGCCGAACGCCATGGCCGACTGGCCCTGCTCGAAGGACTTCATCACCTCGGTGAAGGTCCAGGACGGCGTTCCTTCCGCCGCGTAGTTTTCGACCATCTCCTTCTCGAACTCGAGCGCGGCGAGATGCTCGGGCGTGTCGAAGGTCGGGTTGCCCGCTTCGTCCGCGAGGCTTCCACCGGCTTGGAAGACCAGGGTCATGTAGAACTGATCGGTGTCGTAGCTTCCCTGCTTGCCGGGCACCGCGATGCCCATGACGCCTTGGTCGGGCTTGTGCACTGCCGCCGCGGCAGCCTTCCACTCATCCCAGGTGGTCGGGACCGAGACACCCGCGGCCTCGAGGAGATCCTTTCGGTAAAAGATTCCCCGGGTATCGAGCTGCCAAGTGATCCCAGGATTGATGCCCTGGAAGTTCCACTTCTCATGTGCCCAAGGCTTCATGTCAGCGAACGTGCCGTTCTGCTGCCACTCTTGGAAGAGGTCAGAGATATCGAGGGCCTGGTCCTGCGCCGCCATGTTGAAGGGGATCCCGGAATCCCCGCCACTGATGTCGGGCGGGCTTCCCGCCTGCACCGCGGAGAGGATCTTCTGGGTGTAATCGCCCCAGGCGAGTTCCCGGAAGGTGACGTGAATCTCGGGATGCGTGCGGTTGAACTCGGTGACGTTGTCCTGTAGTTGAGACATGAATGCCGGGCCGCCCCACTGCATGTCCCAGTATTCCAGCCGTACGGCGCCCTCGGCGGGTGCGAGCGTTGGTTGGGGGGTCGCACCGGCCTCCTCTTCTTCTTGCGCCGCGGTGCCGCGGACAGAGGCGAGCGTACCGATCGCCGAGGCTGAGAGGCCGAGTCCGGACCCGCGCTTCACGAGGCGGCGGCGGTCCAGTCGCTCGGTGCTCATCCGCGCGATGAGATCACGGAAGGCGTCGGAATCCTTGGTGCCCATCAGTGGCTCTCCTCCGATAGTGTCGCGTACGTCGCGACCGCAGGGTCATCTCTGGCCTCCCGTGATCGCCCCCGCCATGAGATGGGCCGGCGCGGCACCGCGGGATGCCAACGATCGACTCCGCAATCGATTGCAGCATTCTGCAAACGATTGCAGATGACGGAGTATATGGATGTGTGTAGCCCGTGTCAACGATCAGCCTTGACACCACGGAGAAATCTGAAACCGGGTCGGGTGATCGAGCCATCCCCGAACGAGCCAGCCCAGGGCGTCACGTCGAGGGGTGTTCTCCTCCGTGGCGCGCCGCCGGGTCCGGTCACGGTCATTGGGGAGGGG
>CADCWH010000265.1 GCA_902806395.1 uncultured Thermomicrobiales bacterium
CTGGAGAAGTTCGTCGGCATCTTGGCGGTGGCCGTCCCGACGATTTTGGTCGGTCTGGCCCTTGCCTTTGCCCTGGCCTCGACTGCGCCGGGTCCCCGGCGACTGATCAACCGGGGATTGGAGCAACCGGATTTGACGCCGGTGTTTGTCGCCACGATCGTCGCCGCCTTCTTCGGCATCGTCGCCTTCGCGGCGGTGTTCCTCGCCGTCAGCTTGTTCGTGCCGAGGGCGCTGCTCGTCGGCATCGTCTATGCCTTTGCCTGGGAGAGCCTGCTCGGTCGGTTCATCGGCGGGATCCGGCTGATCAGCATCCGCCACTATGTGCAATCGATCTTTGTCTCGATGCTGGATGACCCTGATTTCACGGTTGCGAACGCCTTCACAGCCCAGGCCGCGATGATCACAATCGTGGTCGCCGTGATACTCTCGCTGGCCCTTGCCACCTGGCGGTTGGGCCGAATGCAACTCGACTGAAGGCACATGGGCGATCGACGTCGCCGAGGAGAACGAGAACGATGACCGACCACGCGGCGAAGTCCAGTGAACCAATCCTGCCGTCGGCCGCGAGTGGACCGGACAGGTCTCGCTGGACACCAGCGTCTCGCCAGATGGGCCTGGGGCTCATGGTGCCGATCTTCGAGAATTCTGCGTTCGGCGGGACCCCCGGCTTCACCGACATGTTGGAGATCGTGCGCGCGGCAGACGAAGTTGGGTTCGACACCGTCTGGTTCGCCGACCACTTCTCGGCGGTGACGCCTGCCGGGGAGCCTGGGCGGGGCGTCTGGGAGTGCTTCACCACCATGGCCGGCCTCGCCGCCGCCACGAGTGATCTCGAAATCGGGTTGGGAACCCTGGTCGCCTGTACCGGATTCCGCAATCCGGGCTTGCTCGCCAAGACGGCCGAGACCCTCGATGAGATCAGTGGTGGACGCTTCATCCTGGGGCTCGGTGCGGGTTGGCACGAGCCCGAGTACGACATGTTTGGGATGCCGTTCGACCACCGCGCCTCCCGATTCGAGGAGTCGATCGCGATCGTCACCGACTTGTTGCGGACGGGTGTCTCTGACCGACGGCACGGCCGCTTCTTCCAGAGCGAGGACGCGTTCAGTCGGCCCCGTGGCCCCCGGGGGGCGACGGGCGGTGCTCCCGTCCTCGTCGGCACATCGGGCGAGCGGATGCTGGAGATCACGGCAAGGTACGCCGAGGCGTGGAACACCGTCTGGCATCCTGACGCCCAGGCGGCCCGGCCCAAGGTCGACGCGCTGCACCGTGCCTGCGACGCCGTCGGTCGCGACCCAGCCTCGATCGTGATGACGGCCGGTGGCAACATCGCCCTCGATGGCTACACCGGCACCCGACCCGACCCGATGCGCGGCACGGAGGAGGAACTGGCGACGAAGGTGGCGGCCTTCGCCGATCTCGGGTTCGAGCACTTTGTCTGTGGGCTGGATCCCTGCACGCCGGCCAGCGTGGCGAGTTTCGCGGGCACGGTGGCGGCGATCGATCGGGCCCTATAGTCAGGCGCGACAGACGTGACGTGGAGGGGGCGGTCGCCGGTTGCCGGTGCCGCGTCGGTGAGTGAGGTTTGGGTGGCAGATCGATACGCGATGGGGATCGACTTCGGCGGGACGAAGGTGCTGGCGGCGGTAGTATCGCTTGGCACCGGGGAGGTCGTGGCATCGGCCAAGAAGAAGACCCGGCCCGACGATGGCCCGGAGGAGCTGGTCCAGCGAGTATTCGCGGTGGCCCAGGCCGCCCTCGATGATGCCAAGGCGGGCAAGCGGTCGCCTGCCATCTCCGCGATCGGGATCGGGATGGCCGGTCAGGTCGACCCGATCGCGGGAGTCTTGCTCGGGACGCCGAACCTGGCCCAGTCGTCGGTCGAACTGCCAATCGCGGCGCGCCTGACCGAACGGTTCGGTGTCCCCGCGGTGCTTCGCAACGATGTCCACATCGCCGCCGTCGGCGAGCAGCGATTTGGGGCCGGGCAGGACGCCGCATCGTTCCTGTGCGTCTTCGTCGGTACTGGCATCGGGGGTGCCCTGGTGCAGGGCGGTGAACTGGTGACCGGCGCCACCGGCACGGCGGGGGAGATCGGCCACATCATCATCGACGCCGGTGGCCGCCTCTGCGGTTGCGGCGGTCGGGGCCACCTGGAGGCCTACTCCTCGAGGACCGCGATGACGAAGGTCATCATGGGCGAGGTCAAGCGTGGGAGGAAGACGCGCCTCACCGAGGAGATGGATGGCGGCAAGTCCGGCGCGGGTGCGGCCCTCCGTTCGGGGATCCTTTCCCGGGCAGTGGCCGAGGGCGACGAACTGGTCATCGAGACGGTCCGCGAGGCCGGTCGCTATTTGGGATATGGTTTGGCCGGCGTGATGAACGTGGTCAACCCGCAACGGATCATCCTCGGCGGGGGTGTCATTGAGGCGGTCGACCTGATGTTCGACGTGGCGGCCGAGACCGCCCGGCGGGAGGCGCTGCCCGTGCCGGGCCGCGACATCGAAATCGTGCGGGCGGGGTTAGGCGACAACTCCGGCGTTGTGGGAGCCGCAATGATCGCGGGTGAAGCGATCTGAGGAGCCGACCAGTCGTCCGGCGCGCGGCGGACTGGCCCGAGTGCCATGCTAGACTTGGCCCCGGACATCGACCTCCCGCACGTCTGATGCTGTGGCGGTGGGGGATCGAGATGTGGATGGGCCAGTCAGGTGCCCGGATGAAACTGAGGTGGGGATTGAGTCGTGTGACCCCACCGGCATGGACGACGATACATATTCGATCCGAGAGGTGTGAACCATGGCAGACGATCGCCTGCAAATTCCGTTCAGCAATGGTGCCGCCGGCGAAGTGGCCGTCTTCGTCGATTTCGAGAACGTGCGCTATTCCAGTATCAACTCGTTCGGTCGGGAACCAGACCCGATCGCCTGGCGGGACAAGGCGTTGCGTTACGGCTTGATGGCCGTCGCCCGGGCCTATGCTGATTTCGACCAGCATCCTCCTCAGGTACGAACCCGGCTCGACGTGGCCGGGATCGAGGCCCAGCACTTCCCGGCGAAGCGGTCGATCGACCAGGCCGGCCGCGAGAAGATCCAATCACGCTCCGACCTCAGCTTGGTGATCGACATCATCAATACAGCTTTGACTCGGCCCGATATCAAGACGTTCTTGCTGTTCACCGGCGATAAGGATTTCATCCGGGTGGTGACGATCCTCCGCAATAGGCTCGGCAAGCGGGTCATCATCTGTGGCGTGCCCGGCTCGGTCAGTCCAGATCTCGTCGCCGCGGCCGGTGAGGAGGACCCTCTCGACATCGCCCGTTCGGCCGACATGGACATCTCCGTCATTCGAGCGATCGACGCCTACGTCGCACAATTGCACGATGGCTTCGTGCCGACCCAGAGCCACATGAGCCGGACCCTCTGGCGGTTCCTCGACCGGTCCATTCTCCCGTCCGAGCACATCGAGGCCAAGGTGATGGAGTTCCTCCGTAAGGGGATCCTCACCAAGCGGCCCTGCGTCAATGGGCAGGGCCAGGAACTGGTCACCACGGAGCTGAACTTCGACCACCCGATGGTGCGGGAGACGCTGCCCCATCGGCTCGAGGCGATGGCTGCCCAGTCACCCAGCGACGGCGTCGCGGGCGAAGATGATGAGACCTTCTACGACGACTACGAAGATGGCGAGGACGGTGACTTGCCGTTCGGCGGTGAGGTCTCGGCCGGGGCGGACGAGGGGCAAGCCACAGCGTCTATTCACCAGGTGGACGAGGATGACGATGAGGATGGACCTGCCGCAGGCAACGTGCTTACCGAATCCGAACTCGTGGTCTCCGCAGGTGGCGATGACGATGAGGACGACAACTGGGGCAACGTGATCACGGCCGGAGATCGCGCCTACCGACCCGGACTACCGACCGGGGGCAGCGCTTGACCCGGGCATCAGCCCGCACGTCACGGTCGCAGTCAAACACACACGCAGACGGGAGACGGTGAATGCCGTCTCCCGTTTGGGTGCGGCCGACAGGTGTTCGACCTAGGAAGAATGATCGGCTCGACCGGGTCAGAAGCTCGCTTGACTAGATGAGCGCGGCTCGCTACGCCCCGCATGGGCTGCTTCCCTCATTCCCAAGACGGTCCGTCCGGATA
>CADCWH010000266.1 GCA_902806395.1 uncultured Thermomicrobiales bacterium
GGGCAGTTCACGTCCCAGGCCTCGACCGTGAACAGGATCGCCCGCTCCGCCTCCCCGGGATACGCCGGGTCGCGGAGCCTCTCCAGCAGCGCCGCGTCCGCTTCGACCGCCCGGGCGGTGCCCCACAGCTTCACCCGCCGACTATTGGCGTAGTCAATCAGGAAGAGGAACGACCTGGGATTCTCGGAGAGGTTGCCCAGGGTGACGTACTGGCGGTTGCCGCCGAAGTCGGCGAACCCCAGGGTGTGATCGTCGAGCACCTTGAGGAACCCGGTCGGGCCGCCCCGGTACTGGATGTAGGGCTGTCCCTCGGAGTTCGCAATGCCCAGGTAGAACATGTCCAGGTCGGCGAGGAAGTCCGCCAGGTCCGGCGTGATGGCCGTCTGCCACCCTCGGCCGCGCTCCATCCGGGCATACGCCCCCCGGGAACCCTTCCGCTGCTGGATGGCCTTCACCGCGGGCGTGAAGGCGACGTCGCTCGGCGTGGCGTGCATGGAAAGGGTCTCCGGGAAGATTCGGGGCGATGCTCGGGGGACGCCGCGGCTACCCCCGCGTCACATGCCTGGCGAGGAACTCCCGCATCAGCCCGGCGATCTCGTCGCCGTCCGTCTCCAGGGCGAAGTGGCCGGCGTCGAGCAGGTGCGACTCCAGCGTCTTCAGGTCCCGCCCGTACGGCTCCGCCCCGGCGGCCGGGAAGATCTGGTCGTTCTCCCCCCAGGCGATCAGCACGGGCGGCTGGTGCTCGCGGAAGTAGGCCTGCCACTCGGGATACAGCGGCGGGTTGCTGCCGTAGCTGAGGAACAGGTCGAGCTGGATCTCGTCGTTGCCCGGGCGGTCGAGCAGGAACTGGTCGTGGGCCGCGCCGTCCGGGCTGACGAGCTCGGGGTCCTTCACGCCGTGCGTGTACTGCCAGCGGGTCGCGTCGTAGGTGATGAGGGAGCGGAGGGCGTCGCGCCTCTCCCGGCTGTCCGGCTCCCGCCAGTAGGCCTTGAACGGCTCCCAGAAGTCGTTGTCGAGCCCCTCGTCGTAGGCGTTGCCGTTCTGCACCACGATGGCGGTGATCCGCTCCGGGTGCCCGGCCGCCAGGCGATAACCCACGGGTGCGCCGTAGTCCTGGACGTACAGGGCGTATCTCGTCAGCCCCACCGCCTCGGTGAACGCGTCGATGACCTTCGCCAGGTTGTCGAAGGTGTAGGCGAACCCCTCCCGCGAGGGCATCGCGCTGTGGCCATACCCGGGGTAATCCGGGGCGACCACCCGGTACCCGTCGGCCAGCGCCGGGATCAGGTTGCGGAACATCTGCGAGCTGGTCGGGAACCCGTGCAGGAGCAGGATCGCGGGGGCGTCTTCCGGCCCGGCCTCGCGGTAGAAGATGTCCAGGTCGCCGACCTTCGCCGTCTTGTGCTTCGCGCTCGTCGTGCGGGGCATGGGAAGAACTCCGGTTCGGATTCGCATGGTCAAGGTTCGGGGTTACTCGAGGATCACCGGACGTCGGGGATGCCCGGATGGTCCGCCGGCCGGGGGCCGGGGGCGGGCCAGGAGAACGTCCGGTCCACCTCCCGGATCGGCACGTCGTTGATGCTCGCCTCGCGGCGGCGCATCAGCCCCCGATCGTCGAACTCCCACAGCTCGTTGCCGTAGCTGCGGGACCAGTTCCCGGCGGCGTCACGCCACTCGTACTGGAACCGCACCGCGATCCGATCGTCGGTGAACGCCCAGAGGGCCTTCGCCAGCCGGTAGTCGAGCTCCCGCTCCCATTTGCGGGCGAGGAGGGCCCGGATCGCGTCGCGGCCGGTCAGGAACTCGCCGCGGTTCCGCCAGATCGAGTCCTCGGTGTAGGCCAGGGCCACCCGGTCCGGGTCTCGCGAGTTCCACCCGTCCTCGGCCGCCCTCACCTTGCGGAGGGCCGTCTCCAGGGTGAACGGAGGGACGAGTAGGGACGGCCCGGGGTGGGCCGGGGTCGGCTCGATCGTGCTCATCGCTTCAAACTCCCTGGAGTGCGGGTTTCGAGGACTGGTTATCGCCGGCTCGGTCCCCGATCGGGACCGCTCGCCCGGCCACGATCCTGTTTCGCAGGGAGGCCTTCGCCGAGTCGGCCATCGTCACGATCGCCGCGCCGATCATGATCGCGTCCTTGACGACGAGCCGGCCGGCCCCGGAGAGGAGCGGGAAGCCGTGCTCCGGGCTGCCGAGCGCCGGCACCCAGGTCTCGGGCGTCGTGACCAGGAACGACAGGGTGACGACCGACATGACCGCCACCAGGGAGCTGCCGATCGCCGCGACCCTCGGGAAGACCGGGTGCAGCGCGATCATCACGCCATAGGCGACGATCACCGAGCCGAGGCCGTAGGCGAAGAGATAGGTCCCGTTCCGCTCGTGCCAGGCGCGGTTGGCGGGGACGAGCTCGCCCTCGCGGTTCATGTGCCCGCGGTACTCGCCCGCCGGCTCGTTGTAGAGGAAGCCCATCGCCGGGCTGTTGGCCACGAACGGGACGATGCCCTCGGCCTCGTACCGGTAGGCCTTGAGGCCGCCGATCCAGACCAGCACGACCACCAGCCCGACGCGGGTCAGGGTGATGCCCACCCGGTCCAGCTTCGCGGCCGACTCGAACAGCATGTTGATACGGCCCATGGTCAGGCGCTCCGTGAAGGGGGTTCGGTGTCGAACGAGGGATGCCATTCATTATGAATTTACGACATGATTATGCGACCTCGACCGGCGTGGCCGCGTGCAGCGGCGCGGCCTCGGGGAAGTCGAGGTCGGTCTGGGCCATCAGGTTGAAGGAATTGGTGAAGACGTGGAGCGCGACGTTCGCCACGACCTCGGCGATCGCCCCGTCGTCGTACCCGGCCCGGCGGACGGCATCCAGGTCGCCGCGATCGACCCGGCCGCGGGCCTCCAGCACCCTGAGGGCGAACCGGATCAGGGCGTCGGCCCTCGCGTCCACGGCGCCGCCGAGCCGGCTGTCGCGGATCCCCTCGGCGGTCAGCCCGACCATGCGGCCGACGGCCGAGTGCGCCGCCAGGCAGTAGTCGCACCCGTTGGCCTGGGCGACCGCCAGGGCGATCTGCTCGCGGACCCTGGCCGGCAGGGCGCCCCTGGCCAGCGCCCCGTGGAGCTGCAGATAGCCGTCGAGGGCGGCGGGGGCGTTGGCCATCGCCCGGGTCATGTTCGGGACGAGGCCGAGCCTGTCCTTCACCGCGTCGAGGAGTTCCCTGGCCCGGCCGGTCGCGGTCTCGGGCGTGATCTGTTCGATGCGTGCCATGGTCGCGATCCTCTCCGTGTCGTGCGTCGCTGTTACCTCGTCAACTCCGGGTTGGGTCGAATGGGTATAAGACGAATCCCGTGCCATGCCCTGCCTCGCGACACAAGTCGTTTAATCATATCATGTTGTAAAA
>CADCWH010000267.1 GCA_902806395.1 uncultured Thermomicrobiales bacterium
GAGGCGATCCCCGGCGAGCTGTCGGATCACTACGACCCGCGGGCTCGCGTGCTGCGCCTCTCCCAGGGCGTCTATGGCGTCCCGTCAGTCGCCGCGATCGGCATTGCCGCCCACGAGGCGGGACACGCCATCCAGCATGCCAAGGCCTACGCGCCGCTGCAGGTCCGGACGGCGATCGTGCCGGCCGTCAACATCGGCTCCAACCTGGGCTACCTGGTCCTGATCGCCGGCGTTTTCATGAACATCGTCGGGCTGGCCTGGGCCGGTGTGGCCCTGTTCGGACTGGCGACCCTGTTCGCCCTGATTACCCTGCCGGTCGAGTTCGATGCTACCCGCCGCGCCAAGGAGGCCCTGCGCAACATGGGCATGGTCGACCTGGAGGAAGGCCGGGGCGTCGCCAAGGTCCTCGACGCCGCCGCCTGGACCTACATCGCCGGGTTCGCCGCCTCGCTGCTGACCCTGCTCTACTGGGTGATGGTCGTCTCCGGCATGCGCCGTAGCGAGTAGGGTTCACCCACGCCAGATCGGACGTGGTCCGGTCACCACCGATGACACAAGCGAACGCCCACTCCGGATCTCCGGGGTGGGCGTTCGCGTCGCCGCGCGGGACGGTGCTCCGGCGAGGCTCAGACGTTCGTCAGACCCTCGCAGTAGACGGCGGTGCCGCTCGCGGTGACCATCAGCATCGAGCCGTTGGAGCCCAGCGATTCGTAGTCGAGATCGATCCCGACGATCGCGTTGGCCCCCGCGGCGGCAGCCTGCTCACTCATTTCCTGGACCGCGATCTCCTTCGCCCGCCGTAGCTCCTTCTCATACGACCCAGAGCGGCCCCCGATCACGTCCCGTACCCCGGCCAACACATCCCGGAAGACATTGGCGCCCAGGATTGCCTCGCCGCTGACCAGGCCCAGGTACCGCTGGATCGGCCGCCCGTCGAGGTGGCTCGTCGTCGTCAAGATCATTTGGCTCTCCCCTCGCGGCCGCTCGCCGCCCCGTCGGTCCCGATTCGCCAGGCGATCCCGCGTGTTCGGGCCCGCCGTGCGAAGATACCCACCATACGGACCATACCACCCGGGCGGTAGGGGAGGACGTGACGACGATGCCGACTCAGGACGATGTTGGGCTGGGCGCCCTGTTGGCCGGGGGAGACGTGGCAGTCTGCTGCGACGGCTTCACCTTCACCGAGGGGCCGGTCTGGGTCGCGGCCGACGATTGCCTGCTCTTCAGCGACATCCCGAACGATCGGATCTACCGCTGGCGACCTGGCTCCGGCACGGGTGGGGCGGAAGTCTACCGGGCTCCGAGTCGAAATAGTAACGGCCTGACCTTGGACCGTGCCGGGCGCCTGCTGGCCTGCGAGCATTCCGGTCGCCAGGTTTCGGCGGCACCGTATGACCCGGGGCCCGATCCGGACCAAGCGGTCATCCCACTCGCCACCCACCACGAGGGGTATCGCCTCAACAGCCCGAACGACATCGTCGTCCACTCCTCCGGGGCAATGCTCTTCACCGACCCCACCTACGGTTTGCGCGACGCCGGGATCAGCGGAGACATGTCCTTTCGGGGCGTCTACCGGCTGGAGCCAAACGGGACGCTGATCCCCCTGGACCGCACCTTCTCCCAACCCAACGGCCTGGCCCTTTCCCCGGACGAGCGCGTCCTCTATGTCGGTGACTCCGGGGAGCGCCTGATCCGTCGCTTCACGCTGGGCTCCGGCGGCGGCCTGCGCGGAGGGGAGATCTTCGTCGACATGCGCGGCGATCCCCGCCCCGGCGTCCCGGACGGGATGAAGGTCGACGAGGATGGCCGCCTCTGGACCACCGGGGCCGAAGGGATCTGGGTCGTCGAGCCGGACGGCACCGTCCTCGGCGTCCTGCCCATCCCCGAAGAGACCGCCAACATCTGCTTCGGCGGTACTGACTTCTCGACGATCTTCGTCACCGCCCACACCTCCGTCTACACCATCGAGACCCGGGTTCGCGGCATCGGCCCCGGTTCCCGCGGGATCTAAAGTCGATGGCTGATCGGGATGACACCACCCTTGCCGGACCAACCACCGGTCCGCGTGCCGAGACCGATCAGGGGGCGACGTTCGATGCCGTCGGCACGGCGGCGCGGGAGGCCTTCGCCGTCGCCATCGCCGCCGGCGACGTTTCCTTGATTCCCGACGACGCGGGCGGCCTCGACGTGGTTGCCGACGATTGGACGCTGCACCTGGACGGCTGGCCCGGGCCGCGCGAGGCCTGGCTCGCCGCAGACGATGAGCCGGAGAACCCCGACTCCGCGACGGCCCGCGCCCTGCTGCTCGATGCTCTCGATGCTGCCGCCCTCGCCGCCCTGTCCGCCCTCAACCTGCGTCTCGGCGACCGCCTCACGTTCGCCCTGCGGGAGAGTGGCGACCCGCTGTCCGCGGCGTTGGCCGACCTCATGCCCCGGCACGGCGACGTCGGTGCGGGCGCGGTCTAGCGTCCGGGAACTCGTTCTCGGTGCCCGGGAAGGCTCCTCCCACGTCCGACGATTTGGCAGGCCTCCGCGTCCTCGCGAGGTTAGACGTGCTCCCCGCAGCGAGCTCGAGCACTGGCGGCACGCGGTGTTCGACGAGTATCTCCCCAATTAGGATGTGCCGCTGCCAAACGGCACGGTGGAGATCGATGCCGGGGTCGCATCGGTCGTTGGCGACTCCGGGTTCGGCCAGGCGAGTCAGGATGGATTCGACGGCGTCCCGGCGACCCGGCAGATTGGACCCATTTCCCGCCGAGAAACTGTCTCCAAAGGAAACGAGGAGCCCGGATCCTCGGTGAAGCCGAGATCGTCGCCATCGACGTCGGCTCAGGCCCGGGCGACTCTCGCCGAGACGCGCACGGATGACGGATCACGTATGGACACGGCTGCGCGAACGGTCGCGGCGAACCCGTCACCGGCGATCGGCCCTGGCGAAGCCGTCCACTCGGTGCCGGGCACGCCGGCCCGGTTTAGGCCTCCCCGACGCTCCGGACGTCGAGGGCGTCGCGCAGTCCGTCGCCGAAGAGGTTGAGCGCCAGCACGGTGAAGACGATCGCCAAGCCAGGGAAGACGCTGATCCACCAAGCCTGGCGAACGAAGTCCCGCCCCTCGTTCAGCGACAGGCCCCACGTCGGCGTCGTCGGGTTGACGCCCAGGCCGAGGAACGACAGGCCCGATTCGGCCAAGATGCCGAGGCCGACCGCGAACGTCGCCTGGACGATGATCGGTGCCGCCGAGTTCGGCAGGATGTGCCGAAACATGATCCGCCGGTCCGACGCGCCGACCGCGCGGGCCGCCAGCGTGTAATCCTCTTCCCGCAGGCTGAGCACCTTTGCCCGCACCACCCGGGCGAAGTCGTCGATGTAGGCGATCGCGA
>CADCWH010000268.1 GCA_902806395.1 uncultured Thermomicrobiales bacterium
GATCGGATCGTCGCGGTCGCCCCGATCCGGGGCCTCGCCGCCGTCCCGGCCTCCGGGAATGTCTTCGACATGATGGCCCATGCGCATCTCGCCGCGGACTCGGTCGTCGCCCTGCAACCGGACGACGTCTAAACCGATTTCTCCACCACGAGTGCCACCATGCCCGGCTGTGTCCGGGCATGGTGACGTTCGTGGGACCGTCAGGCCGCACCTCGTTGGCTCTGACTGGTGTCGGTTCGGCATGTCCGCCGCGACGCTCGCCGCCCTGGCGCCTCCGACCCCCCTCCCGGGGTAACCGCGATCCAACGGGTCGGTCTCCCGCTTGACACCTATGGGGGTCGCCCGATATCGTGCGCCTGGCTACACAATGTGAGACGGGTTTTCTTGCCGTCCGGGCCCGAATTTCCGGGATTCGGGCGGCGGTCATACCGCGTTTCGACGTGAGCCGATGTCCGGGCTTCGCACGCCCGTCGTTTCGGGGCGAGACGCTTCGCCCACCTCGAGGAGGAGTAACCCATGGCTCGACAGATCACGCGTCGCCGCGTCGTCGCGACCGCAGGGGCCGGGGCCGTCGCGATGACGCTGGGGGCACGCCTCGCCATCTCCGGAAACGCCGCGCCCAAGCTGGAGAAGAAGGATTCCTACAAGGTCGGCTTCTCTCAGGTCGAAGAGAACAACCCTTGGAGAATCGCCCAGACCGAGAGCATGCGCGCCGAGGCCGAGGCCGGCGGGCACGAGTTGATCTACACGAACGCCGCAGGCTCCGCCACCAAGCAGATCGCCGACGTGGACTCCATGATCGCCCAGCAGGTCGATGCCATCTTCCTCGCCCCGCGCGAGGAGGTGCCGCTGGCCCAGGCTTGCCTGAAGGCCGAGGCCGCCGGCATCCCGGTCATCCTGCTCGACCGCAACGTCGACGAGACCATCGCCAAGCCGGGCGAGGCGTTCCTCACGTTCATCGGCTCCGATTTCTACCAAGAGGGAGCTCGGGCGGCCGAGTGGCTTGCCAAGGAGATGGGCGGCGAGGCCCAGATTATCGAGCTGGAAGGAACGACTGGTTCCACCCCGGCGATCGACCGCCAGCGTGGGTTCCGCGACTACCTGGCTGCGAAATACACCCCGGACGAGCGCAATGTGACCGCCGCTTCCACCCCCGCCGCGGCCCCCGAGGGCGGCTACCCCGGCATGGAGATCGTCGCGTCCCAGACCGGCGACTTCGCGCGTGACCTTGGCCGGACGGTCTTCGAGACCCTCTACCAGGCGAACACGGGCGCCAACGCCGTCTATGCCCACAATGACGAGATGGCGATCGGTGCGATCCTGGCGATGGAGGCCCAGGGCCTCGTCCCCGGTGAGGACCTCATCATCGTCTCCATCGACGGCTCGGCTGAGGCCCTGCAGAACATCATCGACGGCAAGCTCGGCGCCACCGTCGAATGCAACCCGCGCTTCGGCCCGATCGCCTTCGAGACCCTCCTCAAGTACGCCGCCGGTGAGGAGATCCCGACCGAGATCTTGAACCAGGACAAGTTCTACGACGCGAGCAACGCCGAGGAGTTCATCGACGAGGCCTACTGAGGTTCTCGCCGGACCTGATCAACACGGCGCGATGGGCCGGGCACTGCCCGGCCCATCGTGTTTCCTGCCGAGGAAAGTCTCGGAGTCGCGAACCTGTCTCTGACGGACTCACGATCGTGGCGATCCGGGTATCATGCGTCTTCACCGCGCTCTCCCGACGACCGACGCGCTTCCCGATGCACGCATCCCCACCGGAGCAGATCGCGTGTCCGAATCCCAAGCCACCGGCATCGCCGCCACCAGCGGCACCACCGACATCACCGTCGTCCCGAACGACGCCTCCCCCCTGTTGGAGATGACGGGGATCACCAAGGCGTTCGCGGGGGTACCGGCCCTGGTCGGAGCGTCGTTGACCGTGCGTCGGTCCGAGGTCCACGCCCTGGTGGGCCAGAACGGCGCCGGCAAATCGACCCTGATCAAGATCCTCACCGGCGCTCAGCGTCGCGATGCCGGTTCGATCACCTTCGATGGCCGACCGATCGACTTCCGGACCCCCCAAGAGGCCCAGAGGAACGGCATCAGCACGATCTACCAGGAGATCAACCTCGTTCCCTACCGGTCGGTGACCGAGAACATCGTGATGGGCCGGGAGCCCCGCCGCCTCGGGTTGATCGACTGGGGCTCGGCCCACCGCCAGGCGAGGGACCTCTTGGCCCGGCTCGGCGTCGAGACCGACGTCCGCCAACCGCTCATGAACTTGAACGTCGCGATGCAGCAAATGGTCGCCATCGCGCGTGCCCTGTCACATCGCGTCTCGCTGGTGGTCATGGACGAGCCGACCTCTTCTCTCGACGACCGCGAGGTGGAGACCCTGTTCGAGACCATTCGGTCCCTGAAGGCCAGCGGGGTCGCGGTCATCTTCATCAGCCACCGGCTCGATGAACTCTATGCCCTTTGCGACCACGTCACGATCATGCGGGACGGCGCCACTGTGGCCTCTCGCCCGATCGCCAGCCTCCGCAAGCTAGAGCTGGTCGCCACGATGCTGGGCAAGGACTTGAACGAGGTCCAGCGCGAAGGTCAGACCGGCTTCCGAGACCGGGTGGTCGCCGATCGTCAGCCCCTGCTCGCCGTCGAGGGGATCGCCCGGGGACGTGCCCTGCGGGGGGTATCGGTGTCAGTCGACCGGGGCGAGATCGTCGGGCTCGCTGGGCTCCTCGGCTCTGGTCGCACCGAGGTGGCCCGGGCCATCTTCGGCGCCGACGCGGTCGAGGGAGGCACCATCACCCTCGATGGCGAAGCGATCGACCTCTCGTCCCCAGCCGCCGCGATCCGGGCCGGGATCGGCTTCTGCTCTGAGGACCGCAAGGCCGAGGGCATCGTGTCCGCCTTGTCGGTCCGTGAGAACCTGACCCTCGCCGCCCTGCCGGTCCTCTCCCGCAACGGGATCGTCGACCGGGCCAAGCAAGAGGCCGTGGTCGACCGCTTCATCGCTCGGCTCGGGATCAAGCTCGCCGATGCTGACCAGCCGATCCGGGAGTTGAGTGGTGGCAACCAGCAGAAGGTCCTGCTCGCCCGCTGGCTCTGCCTCAATCCACGCCTGCTCCTGCTAGACGAACCGACGCGGGGCATCGATGTCGGGGCCAAGGCCGAGATCCAGAGCCTGATCGACGAACTGGCGGACGGCGGACTGGGGGTGCTGATGATCTCGTCCGAGATCGAGGAGTTGCTCGAGGGGGGAGACCGGGTGGTCGTCCTCCGGGATGGTGCCGATGTCGCCACCTTCTCCCACGCCGAGGTCAGCCAGGCTTCCGTCCTGGAAGCGATGGCGCTTGGCAGCGCGGCTGACGCGCCCGATTCCGGGGTCGTACCAGCTGCGGCGGCCGTCTGATGGCCCGTACCACGCCGGATCTCCCCGCCAGCACCGTTCGGGCCGCGGGACCTCGACGGGGCACCACGACCACACCGGTCGCCGAGGTCCTCCTCCTCCTGCGCGGCCCGCTCGGCGCGCTGGTCCTTCTCGTCGTCTACAACGCCCTATTCAACGCCGACGCCTTCTTGACGCGCCAGTCGTTCAACGTCAACGCCACCCAGGTCGCCGTCGTCGTGATCGTCGGGGTCGGCTTGACCTTCGTCATCGCCACCGGCGGGATCGACCTCTCGGTCGGCGCGATCATGGCGATCGCCGGCTCGCTGGCGCCGATCATTTTCTTGGCCGACTCCCCGCCCTGGGCGACTCCATTCCTCGGCGCCGGGCTGGCGTTCGTGCTGCCGGTCCTATTGGGCGGCGCGTTGGGGGCCGCGAACGGGGCCCTGATCACCGGGTTCCGCATCCAGCCGATCATCGCCACACTGGTCCTGTTCATCGCCGGCCGAGGCATCGCCCAAGTGATGACCGGCGGCCGCCTCCAGTCGTTCCGCGAACCGGACTGGCAGTACATCGGCCTGGGCCGCCCCCTCGGCGTGCCCTTCCAAGTGATCCTGATGCTCTCGGTCGTGGTCGCCGCCGCGTGGGTCATGCGCTCCACGACATTTGGCCGCTACGTCCTGGCGATCGGCGGCAACGCGGCCGCCGCCCGGTTGTCTGGTGTCCCCGTTCGCCGCGTCACCGTCGCCGTCTACGTCGTCAGCGGCCTGCTCGCCGGCTTGGCCGGGCTGATCGAGATCGCGATCAACTCCTCGGCCGACGCCAACCGGATTGGCCTGAACCGAGAACTGGACGCCATTGCCGCCGTCGCGGTCGGCGGCACGTCGCTCCTGGGTGGCCGGGCAACGATGGTCGGCACCCTGATCGGGGCGCTGATTATCCAGCTGATCCGTTTCACCCTGTTGACCGAGGGTGCCTCGGACGCGGTCGTGCGGATCGTCTCGGCCGGAGCCATCCTGATCGCCGTCCTGATCCAGCGACAGCGCGGCGCCTGACCGGACCAGACCAGGCCGATCGACCCGGCATCCACCTTCACGAAGGAGAACGACGTGGTCGCCGCCCAGCCATCGACGACGGCTCTCAGGGACGCCCGGGACCGAGCCTCTCGGGCTCGTCTCGCCACCCTGGTCCAGCGACAGGGCGCCCTGATCGCCCTGTTCGTGACGATGCTGTTCGGGTGGTATCGCTATGGCGACCAGGGGTTCACGAGCGCGTACAACATGACCGAGGCGCTCCGCTACAACGCGATGTTCGCCCTGATCGCCCTCGGCATGACCTTCGTGATCATGACCGGTGGGATCGACCTGTCAGTCGGTGCGGTCGCGGTCCTCGGCAGCGTGATGGCCGCTAAGTTCAGCGGTGATGGTCCGTGGGTCGCGATCCTGGCGGCGGTCGGTACCGGGATCGCCGTCGGTCTACTGAACGGGGGGCTGATCGCCCGGTTCAAGATCCAACCGTTCATCGTCACCCTCGCGACCCTGCTCGGCGGCCGCGGCCTCGCGCTCCTGATCGCCAACAACAGTGTCCAGTCGCTCTCGACCGAAGCGTTCACGAATGGGTTCATCGACCTCAGTGGCCGCGACATCGGGCCGTTCCCGCTGCCGGTGGTGATCGCCGGCGTGGCCTTCCTGCTCGGCTCCGTCGCCCTCAACCTCACCCGCTTCGGCCGCCATGTCCTGGCGATCGGGGGGAACGAGGAGGCAGCCCGGCTGGCGGGCGTGCCGGTGGGCACGACCACGATCGCCGTCTATGTCCTGAGCGGTGCTCTGGCCGGACTGGCCGGGGCGATCCTCGCCGCGCAGACCTTCAGCGGCAACCCCAACGAAGCGGTCGGCTGGGAACTCTCGGCCATCGCTGCCGTGGTGGTCGGCGGGACCCTGCTCACCGGCGGGCTAGGGTCGGTGTGGACTACCCTGGTCGGGGTGCTGCTGCTCGGCGCGATCATCAACATGTTGAACTTCGAGAGCCTGGACCCCTACTGGCAGCAGGTGGTCCGAGGCATCTTCCTGCTGGTGGTCGTGGTCCTCCAGAGCCGCCTACGCCGACCCGCCTCGTCGTAGGATCCCGCGGCCGCCGACCGGGTGGAGCTAGTTCGGGCGGGCCGTTGAGGCGAACGTCACCTCCGGCGCGTGCTCCTCGGCGTAGCGCAGGTCCCACTCGGTCGTGAACAGGACCACCGGCTTGCCGTCCCGATCCTCTGCTCGCATCCGGCCCCGGCCGGATGCGACCTCCGCGATCTGCTCCGGCGGACCGGAGAGCCACCGCGCCGCCTTATAGGACAGCGGCTCCATCACCGTTTCGACGGTGTACTCGGCCTCGAGCCGGTAGCGCACCACGTCGAATTGGAGGGCGCCGACCGCTGCCAGGATCGGTTCCCTGCTGCCGCTGCTGACCGGGTAGAAGAGCTGGATGCCGCCCTCTTCCTCGATCTGCTTCAACCCCTTGAGGAATTGCTTGTAGCGGTCGGCTCGGGCATGACGCAGCAGGGCGAAGTGCTCGGGCTGGAACCGGGGCAGCGGCGGGAACTCGCCGATCTGGCCCTCACTGACCGTGTCCCCGATGACGAACACCCCTGGGTTGATGAGGCCCACCACGTCGCCTGGGTAGGCTTCTTCGACCGTTTCGCGGTCGCTGCCGAACAGGCGCAGTGGTCGGCTGAGGCGAATCGATTTTCCCTGTCGAGGGTGCCAGACCTCCATGTCCTTCTCGAACCGGCCGGAGACGACACGCAGGAAGGCGACGCGGTCGCGGTGGCGCGGGTCCATATTGGCTTGGACCTTGAAGACGAAGCCGGAGAATCGGTCGTCGCCGGGCGAGACGACCGTCTCGTCGGTCGCCTGCGCCCCCGGTGAGGGGGCCATTCCCACAAACTGTCGCAGGAACAGTTCGACGCCGAAGTTTGTCAGGGCGCTACCGAAGGCGACCGGGGTCAGGTCACCCGCCAGGACCGCGTCCCGGTCGAATTCCGACCCGGCCATGTCGAGCAGAGCCAAGTCGTCGCGCAGCGTTGCCGCCGGCCCTGCCCCGATCAGGTTGTCCACCGTGGGATCGTCGAGGCTCGCCACGCGGACCGGGGCACGCTTGGCTCCATGTTCGGTCCGCTCGAAGAGGTGCAGCGTTCCGGCCTGCCGGTCGTAGACTCCCCGGAAATCCGGCCCGTCGCCGATCGGCCACGTCAGGGGGTACGTCTTCAGGCCAAGTACCCGCTCGATCTCGTCCAGTAGGTCGAGCGGGTGCCGGCCGGGTCGGTCGAGCTTATTGATGAAGGTGAAGATGGGCGTCCGGCGCTGGCGGCAGACCTCGAACAACTTCAAGGTCTGTTCCTGGATGCCGCGCGCGGCGTCCAGCACCATCACCGCCGAGTCCACCGCCGTCAAGGTCCGGTAGGTGTCTTCGGAGAAGTCCTGGTGGCCAGGGGTATCGAGCAGGTTGAGGTGACAGCCGGCGAAGGGGAAGGTCAAGGCGGTCGAGGAGACCGAGATGCCGCGTTCCTGCTCCAGGGCCATCCAATCCGAGGCGGCGTGCCGCCCGCCCCGGCGGGCCGTGACGGACCCGGCCAGGTTGACCGCCCCGCCGTAGAGGAGCAGCTTCTCGGTCAGCGTCGTCTTCCCAGCGTCGGGATGGGAGATGATGGCGAAGGTGCGGCGGCGGGCCGCCTCGGCCTCGGTCCGGTCGTCGTGCCCGGACAGGGAGGGGTCGTCCACCGTGATCGCATTGGTGGGTCCGTGCTCGACCTCGACCGTCACGGGAATCTGGTCAGACGTGGTGATCGACATCGGGAACATTCCTCGGGTGATCCGGCTCAGTCACGGCGGCGACCGGCTCAGGGGCGCGATCGGCGCCGTGTCCGGCACAGACGGGTGGGCTATCCTGTAGGGAGACGATGCCAAGATGGCCGGGGTGACGACTGTCGACCCGGGTTGGACGATGGACATCCGTATGACCAGTATAGTCGCCGTCGCCCCCGGGGCGGCCATCGCGGCGGGGCCTGGGCGTCCCGCTGCCGGTCGAGCCGGTGGGCGCCGCCGCGTCAGGGGACACCGCCGCGTGAGCACGTCGAAACTCGCCGAC
>CADCWH010000269.1 GCA_902806395.1 uncultured Thermomicrobiales bacterium
GCCGAAGACAGGACGGTCACGGTCCCAACCACCACGACGATGGCCTGGACCAGCGGGATGTCCCGGTCCTGGACTGCCCCGAGTGCCAGTCGGCCGAGGCCGGGATAGGCGAATACCGACTCGACCACGATGGCCCCACCGACCAGGAACCCGAGCTGCACCCCGAGGAACGCCAGGATCGGCGCGGCGATCGCCGGCGCCATGTGGAAGGCGACGATGTCCCGTTCCCGCAGACCTTTTCCCCGTGCCGTCCGAACCCAATCCTCCCCGCGGATCTCCACCAAGGTGACCGACAGTAACCTGACGATCATTGCGGCCGGGTACAGGCCGAGGGCGATCGAGGGCAGCACTAGCGACCGCGGCCCGTCCAGGCCCGAGGCGGGGAACCACCGTCGCTCGACGGCGAACCCGAGGATCAGGACCGATCCCAACCAGAAGGCGGGCACTGCCTGGCCGACGAGCGACACCGACCCCGCCAGGGACTGCAGCGGCCCGCGCCTGCGGCCGCCGCTGGCTAACCCGAGCGGGACGCCCACGGCGACCGCCAAGCCCATCGCCGCTCCCGTCAGGGCCAAGCTCGCGGGCAGGCGATCCACGGCCGCGTCGAGGGCGGGTCGCCGCTGACCCCACGACTCCCCCAAGTCGCCCCTGGCCGCCCGGCCGAGGAAAAGCCCGTACTGGCGCACGATGGGCTCGTCCAGGCCGAGCCGGCGGCGCAACGCCTCACGGTCCGCAACGGAGGCGTCCGGCGGTGCCATCGCATCCACCGGGTCACCGCTCAGGTGGCCGAGAGCGAACGCGAACGTCGCCACCCCGAGGAGCACGAGCAGGGCATATCCCAGTTTCCTGACGATGGTTGCCCCGATGCCGAAGGCGATCATCGTCTTGCCCTTGAAGCACGGCACGGGCCCACCCAGTCCGCCGGGTGATGCCCTGGACCGTCGGCAGCAGGCGCGAGGCGGCCCGAACCGGCACTGCGGGAGACCCGCGTCCCTTCGTCCGAGCGACCCGTCGTCGCCTCCACCGCGTCACCCGTCATCCGAACTCCCGTCCATGCGAAGACCCCCGGCAGCCGATGGCTCCCGGGGGTCAGATGGACGATGGGTTCGGACAATGCACGGCAACGCCCGCGGGACGAAGCCCGTGGCGAACCGCACGCCTTCTCCCATCCGGACTGTACCGTCGGCACCGGGATTTCACCGGTTCATGCCGGCGCGGATCGCGCTGGCTCGCGGGCTGTCACCGCCGGTCAGGACTCAGTCGACCAATGCGTCGACCTCACCTCACCCCGAAAGCTATGCTTCCCAAAGGATAGCGGCTCTGGCGAGGTGCGTCAAACTCATTAGGCGTGGATCGGACGTGACCGGGGACAGCCACTCATCGGCCACTCGATGCTGGTGTCGTCTCTTAACCGCCGAGATACAGTCGCTTCACCCGTTCGTCGGCCAAAAGTGCGCCGCCGGGACCGGTGAAGCGGTTGCGGCCCAGTTCGAGGACGTAGCCCCGGTCGCTGACCGACAGGGACTTCGTCGCGTTTTGCTCTACCAGCAGCAACGTCATCCCCGCATCACGCAACTCACCGATCTTCTCGAAGACTAGTTCGACGAAGCGCGGCGCGAGGCCGAGCGATGGTTCGTCCATCAGCACCACTCGGGGCTCGATCATCAGCGCCCGGCCCATCGCCAGCATCTGCTGTTCACCACCGCTCATCGTGCCCGCCATCTGCTTGCGGCGCTCCGCGAGTCGAGGAAAGAGGGTCAACACCTGGTCCATCGTCCGGGCCACCTGTCCCCGGTCGCCGACTGAATAGGCCCCCATCTCCAGGTTCTCGCTGACGGTCATGTCTTTGAAGACGATCCTGCCCTGGGGCACATACGAGATGCCCCGCCGGACGACCAGGTCGGTCCGAAGGCCGGTGATCGGCCCGCCGTCGAAGGTCACGTCGCCCTTCCAGGGCCTGAGGAACCCCATGATCACCTTCAGGACCGTGCTCTTACCTGCGCCGTTGGGCCCGATGATGCTGACGACCTCGCCGGGGTAGAGGTCGAGCGAGATGTCGTGCAGGATCTGGACATTGCCATAGGCCGCGTCCACGTCCCTCAGGCTCAGCACGGGCGTGTCAGCCGGGCCGTCACGGGGATCGTCAGCGGCCAAAGTAGGCCTCCATCACGTTCGGGTCGGCTCGGACCTCGGCCGGAGTGCCGTGGGCGATCACCTCCCCATGGTCAAGGACGAAGAGGTCCCGACAGATCTCCATCATGATCTTCATCTCGTGGTCGGTCACGACCACCGTCATTCCCCCGTCCAACCAGTGCTCGACCTGTTCGAGCAACCTGCGCTCCATCACCGGGTTCACCCCGGCGAACGGCTCGTCGAGCATCACCAGTGTGGGGTCGGTCATCATCAAACGAACGAACTCGACCAGTTTCTGCTGACCGTAGGAGAGGTTGGCGGCGTACTCATCCCGCATGTGGCGCAGGGCGACCAGGTCGAGCAAGGTATCGGCCCGTTCCCGGTTCTCGGTCCGGGAGCCGCGGCTGACCACGATCAGGTTCTCGAACACGGACATCTGGCCGAACAGTCGTGTGAGCTGGAACGTCCGGCCGATCCCCAGCCGGTTGACGCGGTCCGGCGCGGCGCGGGTGATGTCGGTTCCCTGGAATCGGATGACGCCGCTGTCGGCCGGCGTCACACCCGTGACGGCGTTGAACAGCGTGGATTTCCCGGACCCGTTCGGACCGATGACGCCTGTCACCTGCCCGGGGGAGATCGACATCGTCACCCCAGACAGCGCGTGCAGCCCGCCGAACCGCTTGGATACCGAATCGATCTGCAAGATCGGGACGGTATCGGCCGGAGACCCGTCCGAAGCGCTCATAGCCGTCGGCTCCTCGGCAGCCACCCCACTCGCTGGAGCAGGGCGACGAAGCCGCCCGGCATGAAGAGGACCACCAGCACGATCAGGCCACCGAAGACGATCTGGTAGGCGTTCGGGTCCCGAGACCAGACCTCTTCTGAAACCAGGGTCAACACCACCGCCCCCAGGATTGGTCCGATCACCGTCCCCTGCCCACCGAGCATCGAGGTGGCGATCGCGCGGATGCTCCAGATCACCGCGAAGAACGCCGGCGGGTCGATATAGCCCGTGTGGCGAGCGTAGATCGCCCCAGCCGCACCGGGAAAGAAGGAACTCAGGACGAACGCGCCCAACTTATGGGCAGTCGTGTTGATCCCCATCGCCCGGGCGGCGCCTTCGTCGTCGCGGATCGCCAGCAGTCTCAACCCGAACCGGGACGTCGCCACGGCGTAGGAGACCACGGCGACCACGACGGCCAACACCAGCATCGCGTAATAGTTGGTGAGGCGCTCGCTCCGCTCGTAGAGGATCGGCAGGAAGACCCCGGAACCACCGAAGGTGACCGAATCCCAAGCCGTGACGATGATGCTGGCCAATTCGGTGAGCCCCAGCATGGCCACGGCGAAGTACGGGCCACGCAGGCGGAGCGTCGGGTAGCCGATCACGGCCGCGACGAGAGCCGTCGCCGCTCCCCCCGCTAGCACGGCCACGTACCAGGTCGCCGCACCGTGGTAGATCAACAAGCCACCGACGTAGGCGCCGATGCCGAAGAAGCCGGCGTGTCCGAACGAGACGTAGCCGGTGAAGCCAGAGATGAGGTTCCAGCTCGATGCCAGGCAGATCGTCAGCAGCACCGTGATCGCTAGGGAGACGGTGTAATCGCTGGCGTTCATCGGCAGGAATGCCATCACACCGGCCGCCACGGCGAGCAGGACGCCGTAGATCCCCCCGGTGTATCGCTCCCAGGCGGGCAGCGGCCGCGTCACGGCGCGCGGCGTGCCGATCTCCCGGTCGCCGTCATCCGTGAGCGGCAATGGCGTCTCGACCACCCCGTCGTCCGGCGACACCCGACCGCCCACGGGCCGAACCCGTAGTTGGTCTGGCACGCCGGGTGACGGTGAACCGGAGAACCCCGCGCTCACTCCTTGACCCCGAAGAACCCGCTCGGCCGGATCAACAGCACGAGGACCAGCGCGGCATACGAGACGCCCTGGGCGATCTGGGTGTCGGTCCAGTAGGCCGCCAAGGTCTCACCTACCCCGAGGACCAGCGCCCCGGCGAAGGCGCCGCCGAAGGAGCCCAGCCCCCCCAGCACGATGATCGCGAACGCCTTCCCAATGAACATGCGTCCCATCTCGGGGTAGATCGAGAAGATCATCGCGACCAGTGATCCCGCGATGGCCGCTAGCGCCGCGCCCAGGGCGAAGGTCATGAGGCGCACCTGGCGCACGTCCACCCCGCAAACCTCGGCCACGTCCGGCTGCTGGCTCGTCGCCCGGATCGCCTTGCCGAACCGCGATCGCTGCAGGAAGAGGTAGACCAGTCCCGTCACTGCTAGGGCGACGGCGAAGGCAAGCAGACGGGAGCGCGACAGCGACAGGTCCCCGACGCCCCACGAGCCGGAGAGGAATGGTACCGATCGAAAGTTGGCCGTGAATCGGTTGAGGGCGATCCCCTGTAGGAGGGTCGAGAGACCAAACGTTAGGAGCAACGACGACAGCAATGGCTGGCCGACCACCCGCTCGATCAGGAATTGCTGGAACAGCAGTCCCAGCCCGAAGAGCAGCACGGCGGAGATGGGCAGGGTGACCAGCGGATTGACGCCCCAGCCATCGTACAGCGCGAAGGTGACGTAGGCACCGAGCATCATCAATTCGCCGTGGGCGAGGTTGATGATGCGCATCACGCCGAAGATCGTGTTCAGACCGGCGGCGAAGACCGCGTAGACCCCGCCGAGGAGGAGTCCGCTCACGACGACCTGGATGATATCCATCAGCGGGCGCCAGCGATCTCGCGCGTCTCGCGGTGCGCCAACGACCCGACCCTCACGGCTTGAGCCCGAAAGGCAATCGGAACTGGCCCCGCCCGGTGACCGGGCGGGGACGGGCGGGGACTCAACATGGGCGCTCCATCCGGGCTCGCCTCACGGCGGCGATACCTACCGCTGGTCCCAGGGTGGCGTCGGCAAGATGATCTGGCCGGTCGCGAGGTCCTCGGGTGCGACGATGACCTTCGCGCCGCCCTGCCATTGCACCGTCAGCGGGATATGCCCGACCTGCTGGCCGGTCTCGTCCACTCGGTACTCCCCGGGCAGGATCGTCGGCATCACCAGGGTCCGCAGTTGCTCAGTGATCGCCTCGGTATCGAGGGACCCCACGGCGTTGACCGCCGCCTCCAGGATCTGGCATCCCGCGTAGCCGGTCGCCGCGTGGTAGTCCGGGTCGCGGCCGTGCAACTGCTGATAGGCGGCGACGAACTCGCTGTTCCCGGGGGTCTCGACCTCGGGCTCCCACATCGAGGGGCCGAGCACGTAGTCCGCGTCCGCACCCAGGTTCTCGACGAACTCGGGCTGGGCGGCGCCGACCGAGAACGCGTAGAGCCGGGGGTTGACACCCAACTCTTTGGCCTGACGGACGATCAGTACCGAATCCGGCAGGTAGCTGCCGCCGATCAGCATGTCGGGGTCTTCGTCACGGATTCGCGTCAGCACGGAGGAGACATCGGTCGCCTCCTGCGGGTATAGCTCCTTGACGACGACCTCGATCCCGCCCTCCTCGCAGTACGCCGCAGCCCCGTCGGCGGTCGATTGGGGGAAGAGGGCATCCTCGTGCATGATCGCCGCCGTCGCGTAACCCTGTGCCGGGGCGAGGCTCTGGATGATGTCCCGGAAGTAGTCTTGAGCGATGGAGTAGACGCCGAAGACGTAGCGGAACCCGCGATCCCAGATCTCGCCGGCCGACGCCCCGGCTACCAGGAGTGGCTGACGGGCGGGCTCGGTGACCTGGGCGACGGCCTGGGTCACCCCCGATGCGTAGGGGCCCAGGATCAAATCCACCTGGTCCTCATCGAGGAGGCGCTGGTAGAGTCGGGCGCCGGTCGCGGGATCGGACTGGTCGTCGTAGATGACCATCCGGACCGGGCGCCCGAGAACGCCACCGCTCTGGTTCTTCTGCGACTCCCAGAGCAGGTAGGCCTCCTGCTGATACAGGCCGGTCCGGCCGTTGGAACCCGTGGTCGATACCGAGGCACCGATCAGGATCGGCTCGCCAGATGGCGGTGGCGCGGCGGGGCTAGAGGCTGGGGAGGCGGCGGGTGATGAGTCCTGGGCCGAGGCGATATCGGCGCGGAGGAGTGCGACGGCAAACGACACGGACACACCGAGCGCGGACGCCCGTCGCATCGCCTCCCGCCGAGAGATGCGCCCCGCGAACGTTGACTCCGCGAGCTGTCGGGCGATGGCATCCTCATGACGAGTCATTGCCTACTCCGTTCCTGTGGTCCCGCCCGGCCCCTGCCGGCACGACCTGCGTTTGCGGTGATGGCTCGCGCGGCCATCGACCCCGCCACCGTGGCGGGTATTCCCGTTCGGGATGGCGGTAGGAATAGCAGGCCAGTCGGAAATCCGCAACAGCAGACGCGTCGGGGCCACCGTCCGGCCCGACGATCGCCGTCCTGCCGATGTCAGCTCATCGCTCGCACGGCTGCCACCAGGTCAGCCGGGTCGAGGACCGGCACTTCGCGTTCCTCGATCAGGTCGGTGTGCATCAGTCCGGAGCCGGTCGAGAAGATCACCACCTCATCGTCCGGGGACAGGATCCCTCGCCCCAGCAAATCGCGGGCGGCGACGATCGCGGCGCCCGCTTCGGGGGCGATGAACATCCCTTCCCGGCGGGCGGCGAGGGCCATGCCGTCGAGCAGGGACTCGTCGGATACCGTGATCGCCACCCCTCCGCTCTCCCGCACCGCGTCCAGGATCAGGTAGTCCCCGATCGCTACCGGAACCCGCATCCCCGGCGCGACCGTCTCGGCACCTTCCCAGAGCGGTGCGTGGCGGTCGCCCGCATCGTACGCCCTGGCGATCGGCGCGCACCCTTCCGCCTGGACCACGATCATCTTGGGCCGCTCGGACCCGATCTTTCCCATCGCCTCCAACTCCGCGAAGGCCTTCCACATCCCGACGATGCCGGTCCCGCCACCGGTCGGGTAGATGATCGCGTCGGGCAGCCGCCAGCCGAGTTGCTCGGCCAGCTCCAAGCCCATCGTCTTCTTGCCCTCGGCCCGGTATGGCTCCTTCAATGTCGAGAGGTCGCACCAGCCGTGCTCTGCCGCACCCGCCCTGATCAGGGCCCCGCAATCGTTGATCAAGCCATCGACGAGGAAGACCCGGGCCCCGAACGCCTCGCACTCGGCCCGCATCACCGCCGGGGCGTCGGCCGGCATCGCCACCACCGCCGCAATACCGGCACGCGCGGCGTAGGCGGCCATCGCCGCAGCCGCATTGCCCGCCGAGGGGAGGGCCACGGCCGTCGCCCCCAGTTCCTTGGCCCGCGACACCGCCATACCGAGGCCCCGCGCCTTGAAGCTGCCGGTGGGGTTCAGCCCCTCCTCCTTCGCCAGCAGGCGCCCGAACCCGAACTCCGCCGCCAATCGGGGCAATCCCAACAGTGGCGTTCCGCCCTCGCCGAGCGTCAGGGCATTAGCCGGGTCGCGGACCGGCAGAATCTCGTGATACCGCCAGAGGTCCCAGGGTCTCGCCGCCAGGGCATCGTGGGTCATCGCCGC
>CADCWH010000270.1 GCA_902806395.1 uncultured Thermomicrobiales bacterium
CACAGAGGGCAGCAAGGGCACGAAGCTGATGACCGTCCAAGGTCCCGTCAAGACGATGGGCTTGGTCGAAGTGCCGATGGGCATCTCGCTTCGGACCCTTGTCGAAGAGGTTTGGGGCGGGATGCGGGACGGGTCGAACTTCAAGGGCATCCAGACCGGGGGCGTCTCAGCTGGACCCCTGCGCGACGACCACCTTGACATGCCGGTCGACTTTGATTCGATGACCGAGCTGGGCGGCATGCTCGGATCTGGCGGGTTCGTCGTCTTCGATCAGCACGTCTGCGCAGTGGACTTTGCGCGGTATCTGACCGCCTTCAACCGCTACGAGTCGTGCAGTAAGTGCGTGCCCTGCGGGCTGGGGAACCCTGCCTTGGTGGAGGTGATCGACCGACTCCGACTCGGTCGGGGGTCTATGGCCGACCTTGCCCTACTCGAAAGGACCAGCAAGCACATCATCGAGTTGTCACTCTGTGGCCTGGGCCAGGTCGCGCCCATGCCCCTGCTCGGGATGATGAAGATGTATCCCGACGAGTTCCGCGCTCACATCGAGGACGGTGTCTGTCCCACCGGGACGTGCCCGATCAGCGTCGCTCCTTCGGCCCTGGTCGCCGCTGACTAACCGTCGGCCGGATTTTGAAGAACGCTTGACGGCCCCGTGACGGTCGACGAGAGCCGAACGCCCGCGTCAAAGGACGCGGGCGTTCGGCTCTTGTCAACAACTCCGCCAGCCCTGGATCGCTCATTTCCTCGTTAAACGGGCAGCGACTCCATCCCGAATCAGTCGAGTCGAACCTCGACGCCGGCCCCCGCGTCCAGCGCGCGGGCCACAGCTCGCTGGGCCACCGTGACGTCCTGAATCGCATTGCCGACCGACTTGAAGAAGGTGATCTCGTTTGCGTCGGACCGGCCAGGTCTGGTCCGCGTCACCAGCTCGCCCAGTTCGGCGCGGATGTGGTCTTGACCGAATATCCCAGCCGCCATTGGGATTGTCAGGTCGCCGCCCTCCGCCAGGGCGGCCTCCAGCTGGTCCACGACGACGACCGCCCGGGCCACCGTCTCTGCCGGGATCTCCTGCATCTCCGGAGTGTAGGCACCCACCCCATTGATGTGCGTGCCGGACCGCACGTCGGCGTCAGAGAATACCGGTTGGCGCGACGTGGTGGCGGTGCAGATCACGTCGGCATCGCGCACGGCCGACGCGTCGGTGGTCGTCTCCAAGCGGTCGACGAGCTCCGGCCAGTCCTCCGATAGAACGTCCCGGTAACGCTGGAGACGGTCCCCGTCGAGATCGACGATCACGATCCGCTCGATCGGTCGGACCGCGCAGACCGCTGCTGCCTGGGTGATGCCTTGAGCACCGGCTCCGAACACGACCAGCGTCGACGCGTCGGCTCGGGCCAGGAGATCGGTGGCCGCACCCGAGACGGCGCCGGTCCGTAAGGCGGTCAAGTAGGTGCCATCCAGGATCGCTAGTGGCACGCCGGTCTCGGGGTCCAGCAAGAACACCACCGCGTGGATCAATGGCAGACCGCGCGACGGATTGTCGTGTCCGACGGCGACGACCTTGATGCCGAGGGCGCCCATCCCGGGGACCGAGGCCGGCATGAACAGGGCGTCGAGACGGCTCTCCGCCAGATGGATGCCCGTCCGGAGGGGCGCTTCGGCGCGTCCCGACGACAGCTCAGCGAAGGCGGACTTCATCAGGTCGATGGCGTCGAGCATCGGCACGAACGTGCGCAGGTCGGCACGGCTGAGTGCGAGCATGGGTCCTCCTCGGTGCGATTCGACCGTCCCCGGCAGCGTGAAACACTGTGTCGTCCGGCGGGGATGGTCGGCATGGCATGGTATACTCATCGGCACCGCATGATAGTCGAGACCTTGCCTGGACGACGCGGTGGATATTCGCGCCTCGTATCCGCGTGACAGAATAGGGTTATGGTCCCAGCCGGACTGACGAGACGTCTCCACCAGCACAGTCGCCGCGGTGGCATCGCCGTCGGCTTGAGCATGTTGGTCGCCGCGACACTCCTGTTCGGGGGATTCGTGGTGATCTACGGGGCGCTGGAGCCCTATACCCGTGACTTCGTCGCCGCCGACGTGCCGGACGATCCGACCCCTTCCCCAGGAGCCACCGCACCTCCGGCCGCGGACGGGGGCGCGGACGAGCCGACTGCGCCCGCGGACGATGAACCTACGCCTGAAGGCGACCAGCCGGGCCCGACCCCCACCGCAACGACCGGAGCTGTCCCGACACAAGACGACGACGCCGAGTTCGAGCCCGACTATCAGGTCGACCCAGGTGCGGGCACCGGCATCAATCTCCGGACCACCCCGAGCATCGCCGGTGGCCAAACCACGGTGATCGTGGCCCTGCCACCTGGGACCGCACTAGAGTTCCAGGGCGAAGAGCAACAAGACAGTGAGAATCCCGCCGAGAACGGCACCTGGCTCCTATTCCAAACGGAGGACGGGCAGGAAGGCTGGATCCGGGAGATCGACGTCGTGCAGATCTAGACCGGAGTCGCGCCCGCCGCCCCGTGCGGCGCACGACCGCATCGGACGGGGGAAAGTCACCATGCAACGCGTCAGCATCATCGGCCTTGGTCTCATCGGAGGGTCGATTGGACTCGGCTTGCGCCGGTGGTCCTCCGAGCAAGGGGGCGGTAATCCGGCCCTACGGATCACCGGGTTCGACACCGATCTCGATCACCAGCAGCTCGCGAAGAAAATCGGTGCGGTCGACGACACCGAATGGAAACTCAGCAAAGCGATCACCGACGCCGACCTGGTGATCCTCGCGACTCCGGTGGCGACGATGCGCGAGACGATGGCCGACATCGGCCCGTTCCTCCGGCCCGGCTCCGTGGTCACGGACACCGGTTCGACGAAGGCCGATGTCCTGGCCTGGGCTGCGGAAACCATACCGGCCGGAGCCAACTTCGTCGGAAGTCACCCGATGGCCGGTAAGGCACAGAGCATCGAGGCCGCCGACGCGGACCTGTTCAAAGGCGCGACCTGGTGCGTTTGCCCCTCCGTGTCCGCGAATGAAGACGCCAACAAGGTGGTCCTGGGGATGATCGCCGCCCTCGGTGCCGAGCCCTATTTCATCGACCCGCACGAGCACGATGCGTACGTCGCAGGGGTGAGCCATCTGCCCTTCGTGGTCTCGACCGCCCTCATGCGGGCGGTCTCCAACGACCCCTCGTGGCGGGACATGCGAGCGCTGACCGCCACCGGATTCCGCGACCTCACTCGCCTCGCGGCGGGTGGCCCCGAAATGCACCGGGACATCGTCCTGACCAACACTCCGGCTGTCGAGCGGTGGGTCGATGCGATGATCGAGGAACTCCGGGGGTTCCAAGGGACCTTGCGTGCCGAGGATCGGTCGGAGCGTCTGCTGGCGTTCTTCTCGGCAGCTCGAGACGCCCGCGCAGACTGGTCTACCCAGACGACTCGTGAGGGTGAACTCCTCCAGGAGACGCGAGACGAGTTGGCCTCGGTCAACATGGGGGGTCAGATGACGCGGATGCTGTTCGGGAACTTCGCCGGACGGCGCCGATCGCCCTCCTCACGTCGTCCCGCCGGCAGTCACCGCGATGGCAAGGGCGAGGCATAAGCGACGCGTCAAGCAAAGCGACCACGCGGATCAGGGAAGGATCCGCCACTCGTCAGGCAATCGGTACCGGTAGAGGGCTCCGGTTGGTTTACCCGCGCGTCGTATGCGGCCGCGGTCCTGGCGGCGCAGGTTGGCGTAGCTGTTCTGAACCTGGACGATCCGGCGTTGGGGTAGATTGAAGATCACCAGGCCGGCACCATCCGGCTCCATGCTGACCAACCGGGTTTCGTCGTCGAGGGCGCGGATCGGACCCCGGCGCCGGTCGGAAGCGAGCCAGTCCTTCAGGCCGGGGTGCTCGTCTCGGGTGAAGTGTTCGTCGAACACGCGCAGGTCGCGTTTCAGTGCCGTGATGGTCTCGGAGTCGAGGGCTGACGCGGCATCGAGCAGGGCCGCGAGGGTGGGCGGAGACTCGGCGCAACTGGCCGCCAGCATCTTGAGCAGGTGAGCCGGACCGACGAAGCTGACCGTTCCCGAGTCATCGATCACGGTGTACCGCAGCCGGTGTTTGGCGACCCCACCGGCCGTCTCGTCCCTCTCCATCACTAGGCCCCGTCTTGATGGTTACACATCCCGTCGCCGTCCGGTCGAGGTGCTCACATGGGGTCTCGGTTCACAGGCGACGAGGGTTCGATGGTGAGCGGCGCGGGGCGTAGGGTACCATGATGACGATCACTCCCACGTCGCCGGAACGCCACCAAGCTCGAGAGTCTCGCCCATGTCTGATGATCGATACGCTCGCCAAACGCGATTCGGACCGCTCGGTAATGACGCGCAGGTGCGTCTCGGGGCGGCGCGAGTCGTGCTCGTCGGGTGCGGTGCGCTGGGGTCGGCGGTGGCGAATGGTCTCGTCCGGGCCGGGGTCGGTCACCTGACGATCCTGGACCGCGATTATGTCGAACTCTCCAATCTCCAGCGGCAAGTCCTATTCGATGAGTCGCATGTGGCCGACGACCTCCCGAAGGCCATCGCGGCGTCTCGGGTCCTCGCCAAGGTCAATGGCGAGGTCTCGCTTGAGCCGGTCGTCGTCGACGTCCACGGTGGCAATGTCGAGGACTTATTCGCGGGCGCCGACCTGGTCATCGACGGCACCGACTCGATCGAGACGCGAGGCATCGTGAACGAGGCGGCGGTCAAACTGGGCATCTCCTGGATCTACGGCGGAGTGGTCGGGAGCACTGGGATGTCGATGACGGTCATCCCAGGCGAGACGCCGTGCTTGCGCTGCGTGTTTCCCCACGCCCCCGCGCCAGGCAGTCTGCCGACGTGCCAGACGGCAGGCGTGATCGGCCCCGCGGTCGAAGCGGTCGGGGCCATCCAGACCGTGGAGGCCATGAAGCTCCTGACCGGTCATCGGTCCTCCCTCCATGGTGGACTCGTCACGCTGGACATGTGGACCGTGAAGATGGACACGGTCCCCACCGGCGCCCCGCGTACCGGTTGCCCCGTCTGCGAGCGTCGAGAGTTCCCCGGTCTCGGAACGACGGGCCGCCAGGCAGTGTCGCTCTGTGGCCGAGACTCGATGCAGGTGTCGTCTCACCCACCGGCTCCCGTTGACCTGACAGCCCTAGCCCGGCGGCTCGACGGCCTCGGTGATGTGCGTTTGACGCCGTTCCTGCTGAGGTTCACCCCGTCGCCGCTCGGTCGTGGCCTGACAGTGTTCCCAGATGGCCGTGCCATCGTCCATGACACGACCGAGCCATCAGTCGCCCGGGCGGACTACGCGCGATGGGTCGGGCACTGAGATCGCCATGATCTATCTGGACAACGCTGCCACGAGCTGGCCCAAACCGCCGGCGGTGATCGAGACGCTGGGAACCTTCTTGGGTAACGCCGGAGCGAACCCTGGCCGCGGCAGCCATCGGATGGCCCGGGACGCCGCCGCCGCGATCGCCGAGACGCGTTGGCGGTTGGCTACCCTGCTAGGCGTGAGAGACCCGGACCGCGTCGTATTCACCGGCAGCGCGACCGAGGCACTCAACCTCGCCATCCTGGGCCTCGCACGGCCAGGTGACCGCGTCGTCTCGACCGGAATGGGACACAACGCCGTCAGACGGCCGTTGGCTGTCGTGGGTCGCCAAGGGGTCGACGTCATGACCGTAGCGCCCGGGACAGATGGCGAGATCGACATGGATCGCGTCTCGGCGGCAGCGCAGCGGTCCAGGCTCGTCGTGATGACCCACGCCTCCAACGTCAACGGCGCGATCCAACGGGTGGCTGATGTCTCTCGTGTGGTCCGAGAAGCGGACTCCCTGCTCCTCCTCGACGCCTCGCAGACGGCGGGAGCCATGCCACTCGACATGGACGTGCTCGGCGTTGACCTCCTCGCCGTCCCCGGGCACAAGGGTCTGCTTGGCCCGCCGGGAACTGGCGCTCTGCTGGTCGGCCCTCGCGTCGATCCCGACGAACTCCGGCCACTCCTCACCGGCGGGACCGGGTTCCGGTCGGAGCAGGATGCGGCACCGACCGAGCTGCCATATCGATACGAGTCGGGCACGTTGAACACCGTCGGGATCGCGGCGTGGGGCGCCGGCCTCGACTATCTCGCGCAGCGCGGAGTGGCAGAGATCGCATCCCACGAGGCCGGTCTGGTGGCCGACCTCATCCATGGCCTGGCACCCATCCCCGGGGTGTCAGTGTTCGCCTCACCGGAGCCGGCTCGTCA
>CADCWH010000271.1 GCA_902806395.1 uncultured Thermomicrobiales bacterium
GGCCGTGCCGTAGGAGTTGACACTGATGAACTTGGCGATCTCCGGCATGTAGCCGCCGTAGGCCGCTTCGTGGAACACGATGTCCACTCCGGCCAGGGCCCGCTCCCAGTCGGCCCGCCGCCGCACGTCGCCCCGCATGAAATCGACCCGGTCATCCACCCACTCCGGCTTGCCGTCGCGGTGGGTCTGCCGCTCCAAGTTGTCGAGCACGCGGACACGCCAGCCGCGCGCCAGGCAGGCATCGACGATGTGGGAGCCAATCAGGCCCGCCCCGCCGGTCACCAGTGCGGTCGTGTTTAGCGTGCCGGTCATGCGAGGGTCTCGATGGGCAGCGTGGCCAGCGACACCGCGGCAAGTCCCCGTCCGAGGTCGGCGATCAAGTCCGCGGCTGCCTCGAGACCGATCGAGAGGCGGATCGTCGACCCGTCCCCCGCCGGTGAGCCGTCGTCGTCCCGCGGCGGGTAGGCCGCCGTGGTGGTGACCCCGCCGAGGCTCGGGGCGAAGGGGATCAGGCGGACCTCACGCAGCAGGCGGTCGGCGGCTTCGCGCCCCCCGGCCACGTCGAAGGCCAGCATCCCGCCCCCGCCGTCCGGGAGCAGGTCCCGCGCCAGATCATCCTGCCGACCGCCCGGCAGGCCGGGGTAGCGCACGGCCGTGACACCCGGGTGTCCGTCGAGGAAGCGGGCCACCGTCAGCGCCGTCTCGCTGACCCATGCCATCCGGGGGGCTAGCGTCCGGATGCCGCGCAGGGCCAGCCAGGCGTCCATCGCGCCCAGCGTCGGGCCGAAGAGGTAGACGGAGCGGCGCAACCGTCCGATCAGAGACCTGGAACCGACCACGACGCCGGCCGTCAAGTCGTGGTGACCGCCGAGGAACTTGGTCGCGCTGTGGATCACGAGGTCGGCGCCGTGTCCCAACGGGCGGCACAATGCAGGGGTGGCGAAGGTGTTGTCGACGCAGAGCAAGGCCCCGCCGCGGTGGGCCCGCGTCGCCAGGGCCGCCAGGTCGCACAGTTTCATCGCCGGGTTACTGATCGTCTCGACCCAGACGATGCGCGTCTGCGGAGTCAGCGTGGCCGTCATCGCCGCCGGGTCGCAGGTGTCGACGAACGAGGTCGACACGCCGAAATGTCCGAGCCCCTCCCGCAGGAGGGCGGCCGTATCCGAGTAGCAATCGGCTGAGACGACGACGTGGTCCCCAGCGGCCAACACCCCGAGGAAGACCGCCGAGATCGCCGCCATCCCGCTCGCGGTGGCGACGGCGTCCTCGCCACCCTCCAGGTCGGCGACGGCCCGCTCCAGCGCGAAGGTATTCGGCAGGCCGGCCCGGCTATAGGTCGGACAGGGCGGGTGGGCACCAAACGTCGCATCGAAGTCGGCTGGGTTTTCAAAGGCGTAGACCGACCCTTGGTAGATCGGCGCCGTCAACGGCCGCACGGGTGAAGCGTCGTCCTCCCCGGCGTGGACCGCGCGGGTGCGGAAATCGTGGCTCACGGGCGCGTATCCCGGGCTACCGACCTGCGAGTATCGGTGCCCCCCGCGACCATTCGAGAGCCCCACATACGGATTCTGTCCGTTTTGTCCCGGCCCCCGGGGACTAACCTCGTGCCCCTCGGCGTCGTCCGTCCCCTCATCGTTTCCCACGATCACCAGGCGCTCTCCATCCCGTGATCATCCCGATCCAGATAAAGGTCCCCGTCAGCACCGGGTTACCGTCCGCCGCAAAACGAGCCCCACGATGGACGAAACGGTATACCGGACCCCATCGGACCTCATCGGTGCGGTGTTCCCGAACAACAGCCCCCACCCAATCGGGACGGCTGGCGTCCTGGGTCACGACGAGACCATGTGCGTGCCATGCGGCCGCCTGCGATATGGTAGTACAGGCCAGCGCGACCCGCGTTACGGACGGGACCTCGGCCCGCCGCCATGGGGCCTCGCGCGAGCTGCCCGCACTCGGAGAATTCCACCATGCCATTTGCCATCCCCGTTCACCCCGGCGAGTCGCCCGACCTCCCCGCGATCGACACCCGGGCCGACGGTGGCATGAAAAAGACCGCTGGGGTCGCCGCCTTGGCCCCCCTGGCGCGCGAACTCGGTGATCTCCAGGAACTCCTCTATGCTGCGGGCACGCACTCGCTCCTCCTGATCCTGCAGGGCATGGACACCAGCGGCAAGGACGGCACGGTCCGCTCCGTCCTGAGATACGTCAATCCGACCGGCTGCCGGGTCGTTGGCTTCAAGGTCCCCTCGGTGGTCGAACGTGCTCACGACTTCCTCTGGCGCGTGCACCGGGAGACGCCGGAGCGCGGCGCGATGGTCGTGTTCAATCGCTCCCACTATGAGGACGTGCTGGTCACCCGCGTCAATGGACTGATCGAAGAACCCACCTGGCGGGCTCGCTATGGCCACATCAATGCCTTCGAGCGTCTCCTGGTCGATGCTGGCACGATCGTGGTCAAGATCTTCCTGCATATCAGCGAGGTCGAGCAGGAGGAGCGTCTGCGCGCCCGGGAGGCCGACCCGACCAAGGCCTGGAAACTCTCCGCCGGCGACTGGGTCGAACGGCGCAGGTGGGACGACTACCAGACCGCCTATGGGGAAGCGCTGGCGGCATGTTCCATGTCGCACGCTCCATGGTGGATCGTCCCGGCGGACCGAAAGTGGTTCCGGAACCTAGCCGTCGCCGAAGCGGTGGTCAGCGCCCTCCGGCCCCACCGACCCACCTGGGAAGCGGAGTTGGACCGACGCGGTGCCAGTGAATTGGCCGAGATCTCTGCCCTCCGCGACGGTACGACCGGGATCTGATCCTGGCAGGCCGTAGGGTCTTCGAGGTGATCCACGGACGCCTCGCTCCCCTTCTCCTCGTGAGCGATGGCATTGGCGGGAGCCCTAGGGTCAGGTGAATTCGGGCGAGGGCCCGCCCGAGAACCATTATCGGTCGCAACACGCGCTACCGAACAGGCCACCGGCGCGGACCAATCGCTTCACGAACGAGCTCGCCAAGGTTGCAGCCACCGGTGGCATGGGGTACACACATCACGAGGGGGCTAGCATCGATCCCCACCCCGGAGAGCCGTCATGGTCCCGAGTCCCGTCCGCTCCGAGATCACCCCCCGGCATGACGTGTCATTCCTGGCACCCGACTGGGATCATTGCCGTCGCCTCGTCCGGCTGCACGGCCGCACGTTCTACTTCGGTAGTCACCTGCTGCCCCTCTCCCGCCGCCGGGCGATCCACGCCGCCTATGCCTACTGTCGCATCGCCGACGACATCGTCGACCGGGCGCCGGCCGACGGGATCGCCGCCGCCGCATGGGCCCTCGATGCCTGGGAAGCCGAACTCGACCATCCGCGGGACCCGGTGGCCGTCGCCTTCGCCGACGCCCGGCGCCGCTACGGCGTCCCGATCGAACCCATCCGTGACCTGCTCGCTGGGCTCCGCATGGACCTCGTTCCCGGCCCGTTCGACACGTGGGATGACTTGCGGCTCTACTGCTACCGCGTCGCGGGGACGATCGGCCTGATCACGGCCCCGATCTTCGGCTGCCGCGATCAGGCCGCCCTGCCGAGGGCCGTCGACCTCGGCATCGCCATGCAACTCACCAACATCCTTCGCGACGTGGCGGAGGACGCCCGGATGGGTCGCGTCTATCTCCCGGTCGAAGACCTCACCCGCTTTGGCTGCCGCCCGGAGGACCTCCTCGCTGGTCAGTCCGGCGGTGACCTGACCGGCCTGATGCGCTTCGAGATTGCCCGCGCCCGAACCCTCTACGTGTCCTCCCGGCCAGGCATCGCGGCCCTGAGCCCGGCGGGACGCCTGACCACGGTCACCATCAGCCACCTCTACGCCAAGATCCTCGCCAAGATCGAAGAGCAGGGCCACGACGTCTACGCCCCCCGGGCCTACGTCCCGACCCCGCACAAGCTCGGTGCGATGCCCCACGTCGCCGCCGACTTCCTCCGCCTCTCCCTCCCAGCCCCGGTTCGCCCCTGGTTCTGACGAACGTCCCGAACCGTCCCCCGGGCCGTCAGCCGAGAGGAAAACCGAATATCGCTGGCTCGCGAAGGGCTCCTCCCCCGGTCGGTGCCCGGCTGGACTGGGATGACGTCCCGCCCCAGGTCCGTGCGGTGGTCGAGGATTGGCTCGAACGTCCCATCGTGACGGCGTCCTCGCAGTGGGCCAGATCCTCGCCCGGTGCAACCGCAACGCTCCAGACGACGGACAGTCGCCTGGTCGTCGCGAAGGCTGCCTGTCCCCAGCCGAACCGCCTGACCCCGGAGACCCACCGCCAGGAGTCCCGGGTGAC
>CADCWH010000272.1 GCA_902806395.1 uncultured Thermomicrobiales bacterium
CGGGATCTGACCCGTTCTTCCCGTCCACTTCATCCCGCCCCAACGCCGCCCATTGACTCGATACCCCATTTCCAGGAGACCTCCATGCCCGAGGACCATGACGATTCCCCCGCTTCCCACCTGATCTTGCCAAGACGGCACCATCCCTCCGTGCCGGTGCCCCCCTCGCCACGCCTGACGCGACGGGCACTGGGGATAGGGGCCGCCGGCCTGGTAGCTGGCATTACCCTGCGACATGACCCCCGTCTCGTTGCGGCCCAGGCGACCTATCAGGTCCCGCCATCCACCCCGGGACGGTACTTCCCGACGACCGGACATAACCTCCGCGAGCCGTTCCTCTCCCGCTGGGAGGCGGCGGGAGGCGAATCGGTCCTCGGGGCCCCGCTCTCGGAGGAGTGGTTCTTGGAAAACGTCGGGGTCGTCCAGTCATTCGAGGCCCTGACTCTCGTCTTCGACCCGGCCCTGGCCGCCCCGTTCGATGTCCAGGGCGTCGCCCTTCCGGAGCAGGTGCGGGCCGACCAGTCACCCGCTGGGGCGGTGCGGGCGGTCGACGGCTGCGACGCGGGGGATTGCGACTACTTCCCGGACACCGGCCACACGGTGTCCGGGGCGTTCCGTGCCTTCTGGGCCGCCCACGGTGGTCAGGCCATGTTTGGCCTGCCGGAGAGCGAGCCGTTCCGCGACCGGGAATCCGGGGCAACGGTGCAAGTCTTCGGTTCGGCCGTGCTGGAGGAAGATAGCGAGGGAGAGATTCGGGTCCGATCGTTGGGTCGGTCGCTCGCGGAGCGGGATGGCCTGCTGGGCACGGCGGCGTTCGTCCCGGCACCGCCGACCGGCGGGGAGACGACGCTGGTCTCGGCCTCGGACGGGCTCCGCCTGCGTGAGACTCCCTCGCTGGATGGTCCGACGCTGGTCGTGCTGCCGGACAATGCCGAATTCATCGCCGTGCCCAATAGCACCGGCGACTGGGTGGCGGGCTATGTCGACGGCTACGCGGGGTGGGTCGCGGCCGAGTTCCTGACCCCACCGGTCGCCCTGCCCCGGACGAGCCTCGAGACCTGGGACCCGACGATCTGGCAGGGTGCGGCCCTCAGCGAGACCAATGTCCGGTCGCGGCCGACCACGGATTCCCGGATCGTCGAGGAACTGGTCTACGGCGACGAGATCACCGTGGCGGCCTGGGTCAAGGGTGAGGAACTGTTCGAAGGGGCCGACCTCTGGGCCCAGGTCGGCCGGGACCGATTCGTCTACGCTCGGAACGTGGGCCGCACGGCGCCGGTCGCACCGCCCCCCGTGCCCGGCGATGCGCCGCAGTTCGGTCCCTGGATCGACGCCAACCTGACCCAGCAGTTGATGGTCGCCTACGACGGCCGAACCCCTGTCCGCACCGCCGTCACGACCACTGGTATGGCCGGGTGGGAGACGCCCCCGGGCTACTACTGGATCATCAACCGGGTCCCGAACGAGACGATGACCAGCGGCGCGATCGGCGCCGACCACTTCTTCAAGCTGGAGGACGTCCTCTTCACCCAGTACTTCACCGAAGTCGGCCACGCGATCCACTACGCCTGGTGGCGGACGGCCGAGACGATCGGCCGCCCCGGCAGTCACGGTTGCCTCAACCTCCTGCTGGACGATGCCCGCTTCTTCTGGGACTGGGCGGACTACGGGACGGGGGTCTACGTCCACTATTAGCCGGTGCGGGGCTACCGGCGGCCCCCGTGATGCGCGAGTCGTGGCCACCCCGATGTCTGCTCGATGATCACGTGACCGGGCATCGTGGGCGGATCGCGGTTCTCGTCCCGTAGTCCGGTCTGTCGCCCGATGTTTGCCCCCTCGGGTGGTTTCTGGCATGCTTGGCGGCATGTATGTCCCCGAACGCCACTTGTGGCCGCACGATGCGGGACGAAGCCATCGTCTCCCAAGTGGCCCGACTCGTTGCTCCGCCCAGCGGGGCAACCCCAGTGGTCCGGTGGCCCGACCGTTTGGCCCGCGCTTGCGACTTGCCCGTCGTCGGGAGCTGAGCGGGTGAGTTTTCGGGGCGGGCCGCGACCCGCGCGACGGGTCGGACCGTCGCCCTTCTCCCAAGAATGGATCACCTCCCCGCCCGAGCCGGAGCCGCCGCGCCGCGTGGCGCCGACCCCGGACTGGCTACCTCCCGTCCTGCCGACATGGTTCCCCTCTGCGAAGACGCTGAGCGGGCTCCTCGTCATGGTGCTGGTATTCGGGACCGTGACGATGGCGGCGGGGGGTGGATCGGGCCGTCCGGTCCGGGAGCCGTCCGACGCCGCGCAGCTCACGGCGAGGGACCTCGGCATCGCATCGCCAACGACTTCTCCCGCCGAGAATGCGTCGGCTCCCGGTCAGGCCAGCGGCATTACCGGCGACCAGATGTCCGACGAGTCGTCCGGCCAAGGGGGTGGTTCAGGGGAGAACCCGACCGTCGCGACCCAGAGGGAAGGCGAGAACGGGGGGCCGGCTACGATCGGGTCGCCCGCGGCCCCTCTGGCTCCCACGGCGGTCGCTGCCGGAGGGCTGGCTGGTACAGGGGCGATCCTCCCCAACTACCGCGTCTTGTCGTATTACGGCCACCCGGCCAGCGACCAGATGGGCATCCTCGGGGAATACGAGCCCGAGGTCCTGTTGGCGCGGTTGCGTGAGCAGGCCGCGGCCTACGAGGCGGCCGATCCCTCCCGTCCTGTCTTGCTGGCCCTGGAGGTGATCGCCACGGTCGCCCAACCCGAGCCCCAGTACGACGGCACCTATCTCCTGGACACGACTCCGTCGGTCATCGAGGAATACATCGCCTTCGCCGAGGCCAACGGATTGCACGTCATCCTCGATGTCCAGATCGGGCGGCGCGGTGTGGAGGGTGAGGTCGAGCGACTGATCGACCTCGGCCTCTTGGACAAGCCCTTCGTCCACCTGGCCCTCGACCCGGAGTTCGCGATCGGCGAGGGGGAGACGCCGGGGATCCATTTCGGCTCGATCGACGGTGCGGAGATCACCGCGACCCAGCAGCGCCTGGCGGCCTTCACCGCCGAGCGAGGCCTGCCGCCGAAGATCCTCATCGTCCACCAGTTCGTGCTCCAGATGATCACCAACAAGGACATCGTCGAGCCGGTCGACGGGGTCCAACTTGTGCTGATGGCCGATGGCCACGGGCCGCCGGAGCTGAAGACCGAGGTCTACACGCTCCTCGTCCGCGACCAGCCGATCGAGTACGGCGGCATCAAGCTGTTCTACAAGGAACCCGACGAGGAACCGCTGATGACACCCGAGCAGGTCCTGGCCCTGGACCCGGTGCCAGAGGTGATCATTTACCAGTAGGCGGTCGTCTCGGATCTCGTGCGGCGCGGTCGCGGATCGGGAGATTGAAAGGGGTGTGCGATGGTTGATGCGGTGACCCGGTCCTGGCTGGGTGATTTGGTCGGGGCGCCGAAGGCGATCATCGGGATGGTGCACCTCGGGGCCCTGCCGGGGACGCCGCTCTACGACGTCGCCGGTGGCATGGCCGCGATCCGCGAGGGGGTCCGGCGTGACCTCGACGCCCTGCAGCGGGGCGGCATCCATGCCGTGATGTTCTGCAACGAGAACGACCGGCCGTATCGCCTTGACGCCGATCTCGCCTCCGTCGCGGCGATGGCCGACGTGGTGGCGTCCGTCCGGGGAGACGTGTCGGTGCCGTTCGGGGTCGATGTCCTATGGGACCCCAGGGCGACCCTCGCCGTCGCCGCGGCGACCGGGGCCGCCTTCGCCCGGGAGATCTACGCCGGGGCGTTCGCCGGAGACTTCGGCCTCTGGGTCCGCACGGCCGGGGACACCTTCCGCTACCGGCGGGAGATCGGGGCCGAGGGGGTCCGGTTGCTATTCAACATCAATGCCGAGTTCGCCGCCCAGCTCGCCCCCCGCCCGATCGCCGAGGTGGCTCGCTCGATCGTCTTCTCCTCC
>CADCWH010000273.1 GCA_902806395.1 uncultured Thermomicrobiales bacterium
CCAGACGATATCGTCGGCGAGGGTCACGGCCTCCCGGACAATGAGCGCCTCGGACCGCGCCTCGCCCGCCGACCACGCTGCGGCGTAGGCGGCTTCCCAGAGGCGGGCCCGGAGTTCGACCGGCAATGCTTCCCGCCGGGCCCGAATGTCCGGCGTCCCGTGGGCGTCGAGTCGGTCACGCCAGGCGGCGGCGGAGGCGAGCAGGGACGTGGCATCGACCGGGTGACCCAGGGTGGCGACATGGTAGGACATCGCCTCCAGCACGTCGGGGATCGCGATCGGGAACGCCAGGTCATCGAACAACGCCAGGCTCTCGCGCAGGCCAGCCAGGGCCTGGAGGTGACGACCGGCCCGCTGGTCGAGGTCGGCCAAGTTGTACAGGATGATCGCCTGACCCCGGCGGTCGCCGATCTCGCGGGCCAGGCTCAGTCCGCGCTCGTAGTGGCTCAACCCGCTGACCAGATCGCCCGAGGCGACGTAGGCGCCGCCAAGGTTGCCGAGGGTGTCGGCCAGCCCTTTCTTGTTACCGAGTGCTTCCCAGAACGCCAGGGTATCCAGGTTTAGGCGGATCGCCCGATCATGCTGGCCGAGGTGAAACGACACCACGGCCAAGTTGCCGCGCAGCATGGTCAGGTAATAGGCATTGTCGGCCCCGCGGACGGCAGTCGCCTCTTCCCACAGTTCGCGGGCCTCGTCCAATTCTCCGCGGTAGAAAGCGGCGTTGCCGAGGTTACCCAGGGCCCGCCGTTCGGCCGTCGGGTGGCGAAGGTCTCGTGCCAGGTCTAGGGCGGCCCGCAACGTGTCGGCGGCGCCCTTCAGGTCACCGATGTCCAGCAGGGCGGCGCCGTGGTCGTTCATCGTCTCGGCCACCGACCCGAGATCATTGACATCGCGCCAGATGGTGATCGCTTCGGCATAGAGGGCGACGATCGTCTCCGCCTCGGCCCGACCATCAGTCACGGTCGCCAGGGACCGCAGGGTCGTGGCCACAGTCTCCGAGGGCAATCGATCCCGGGCGGCGAGCACCCAACGGAGCCACCGTTCGGCGTCGGGCACCAGGCCGCGCAGGGTCCAGTACCGGAAGAGGGGTGCGACGATCCGGGCGACCGCGGCGGGGTCATCGTGTGCCTCCGACCAGGCGACGGCGACGCGGATGTTGCCGACCTCGACATCGAGCGTCGCGAGGGTACTGGCGAGGTCCGGTCCATCGAGGGCCCGGCCCATCGCCTCGCTGACCCCGGCCACCCACCCAACGTGCGCCGCACGGGCCGGAATCTCGACAACGGTCCCCTCCAGGCGGCCGAGAGCGAAGGCGCGGACGGTCTCCAACAGGGCGTAGCGACCAGTCTCGGGGCGCCCGACCAAACTCTTTGCGACCAGCGCGGCGAGGGTCGGGGCGACCGCGTCCGGAGTGACCGGCACCGGGACAGCGTCTTCGACGGCGGTCATCACCCGGTCGAGAGCATCCAGGGTGAACCCCCCGGAGAAGACGGCCAGTACGGTGAACAGCCACCGCTCGGCCGGGTCGAGCAGGTCGTAGCTCCAGGCGATCGTGTCACCCAAGGTCCGTTGCCGGGCCGGCGCGTCACGGGCACCACCCATGAGAAGCGGCACCCGCCGTTCCAGCCGGGGCAGCAGGTCCTCGGGCTGGATACTCGCCACCCATGGGGCGGCCAGCTCGATCGCCAGGGGCAAGCCGTCGAGTCGTCGGCAGATCTCCGCCACCGCCGGCGCGTTCTGGTCCGTGACGGCGAACTCCGGCATCAGGTCCCGCACGCGACGGACGAAGAGGTCGACCGCCGCCGACTGCGTCGCCACCACCGGTGAGATGGGTACATCCCGTCCCGGCAGGCTCAAGGGCGTCACGACCACCTCGCGCTCGCCGGCGAGCCCTAACCGCTCACGGCTGGTCGCCAGGACCACGCAGCCGGGCGCGCGATCGACCAGCCTACCGAGCCAGGGGGCGACCGGGAGGACGTGTTCAAGATTGTCGAGGACGAGCAGGACCTCTCGACTCGCCAAGGCCTCCTCGACCGCCTCAGCAGGATCCCCCGCTGGCCGGAGGGCAAGCGCGATGGCGATGGCGGGGGCCACCTGGTCTGGGTCACCGACCGCGACCAACTCGACCACGACCACGTCTTCGAAGCGTTCGGAGCGGCGGGCCACCTCGGCCGTCGCGAGAGCCAGGCGGGTCTTGCCGACGCCACCCGGCCCGGTGAGGGTGATGATCCGGACATCGGGGGCCGACAGCAGCCGGTCCACGTCGGCCAGAGCCCTCGCGCGCCCGACGAGCCCGGAGTCTTGAGCCCCGCCCGGCCTGCCCGTCGTGCCCGGGGCGACGGTTCCCCTGGATGACTGGAGTGCCGCGGACGACGTGGTCGCCGAGCCAATCGTGCCGACTGGGTCCGAATGCTCACCCATCGGTCGAGCCTCCCGCTCGCCTTCATCCCCGCGCACCGCTCCCTGACACACTGCGTCCCGGGCACGGCATCATAGCCCGTGGGGTGGATCCCCGCCGTCGGTCCACGGGCCGAATCGTGTCGCCCGGAGTTGTCTGGGCGAGATCCCGCAGGGCCGGGGTCGACGCGCGGTCCAGGGATCCCGAGACGCGACAGCGCCACGCCGATGGACCCTGCTGACTCCTCCCTTGGCGCCGGGCACGGTAGGCGTCGAAGGTGGCGGTCCGAGGGTCAACCACCGAGCGGCCCATCTGGTCCGGGGACACCCCGAGACCCAATGGGCCGCCTCCGCTGGCGCATCGTGTCTCGCAGCGAGGCTATCCGCCCAGGGCCGGGATCACCTCGGCGGCGAACTGCTCCATCGGAGCGTGGTCGTACGCCACGCGGGGAACGTAGATCAGCACGTAGTCGATCCCGGCATCGACATAGGGCCGGATGATCTCGGTGA
>CADCWH010000274.1 GCA_902806395.1 uncultured Thermomicrobiales bacterium
CCGACTGCCAGTAGTCATCGATCTCGGGCCAGCCAGACAGGTCGACCGAAACGAGGTGGTTCGGCACCAGGCCCGATGTCTCCGCGAACCAGAACGCCGAGAGGCGGGTCAGCGTCTCGCCCTTGCCGGGGATCGGGGTCGGCAGCACCACGTCGAAGGCCGAGATGCGATCGCTGGCGACCATCAGGAGGTGGTCGCCGTCGGGCAAGACGTAGGTATCGCGAACCTTGCCCCGGCGAAAGAGCGGGAGCCGCGCGGTGACCGTCATGCCAGCACGGCCTCCCGGTTCGCGACATCGGCCACGGGATCGACCGCGTCTTCGAACCCATCGTCGAGGCCGAGGCGGCGGAAGATGGCGTCCACTTCCCTGAGCTGGTCGGCCGGGTCGAAGAGTCCGTCCAACGTGGTCCGGTCAAGGGCCGCGCCCACCGCCGGGTCACCGGCCAGCGCCTCACGAAACGGCGTTCCCCCATCCCAGGCCGCCAGAGCGTGGCGCTGGACCAGCTTATATGCCGCCTGGCGGTCCATCCCAGCATCGACCAGGGCGAGCAGCACCCGCTGCGAATAGACCAGACCACCGGTCAGGTCGACGTTGCGGGCCATCCGATCCGGGTAGATGACGAGGTGGTCCAATAGGTCGCGGACCAGCGCCAAGGTGTAATCGAGGACGATGCAGGCGTCCGGGAAGATAACTCGCTCGGCCGAACTGTGGCTGATGTCACGCTCGTGCCAGAGGGCGACGTTCTCCAACGAGACCGCGGCGTAGCCGCGCAGTAGGCGGGCCAGGCCGGCGACCCGTTCCGACTCGTGCGGATTGCGCTTGTGGGGCATCGCCGACGACCCCTGGTTCTCGCTGCCGAACGCCTCCTCGACTTCTCGCACTTCCGTCCGTGCCAGGTGGCGCACCTCGGTGGCGACCTTCTCCAGACTCGCCCCGATGCCGGCCAGGCACTGGAGGAAGGCAGCATGTCGGTCCCGCTGGATCACCTGCGTCGTCGCCAGGGCCGCCCGGAGACCTAAGGCTGCGCACACCTCGTCTTCCAGGTCAGTCGGGACGTGGGCGTGGGTACCGACCGCGCCGGAGATCTGGCCGACGGCCATGTCCTCCCGGGCCAGCGTCAGGCGGCGAGCGTGACGTCGGAACTCGTCGAACCAAACGGCGACCTTCAGGCCGAAGGTGGTCGGCTCGGCGTGGATGCCGTGAGTCCGGCCGATGGTCAGCGTGTCGCGGTGCTCGCGAGCCACGCGGGCCAGCACGGTGACCAGGCCGTCGAGCCCGGCGGCCAGGAGATCGCCCGCGTCCCGAACTTGGAGCGCCAGGCCGGTATCGACGACGTCGGAACTCGTCAAACCGAGATGGATGAACCGGGCCGCCTCGCCGACCGACTCACCCGTGGCCCGCAGGAAGGCGATCACGTCATGGTCCGTCTCGCGCTCGATCTCCCGCATCCGCGCGAGATCGCAGGTGGCGCCACGGATCGCGACGATAGCGTCGTCGGGGATGCGGCCACGGCGATGCCAAGCTTCGGAGACGGCGATCTCGACGGCGAGCCAGCCATCGACCTTTCGCTGGTCGCTCCAGATCGCGCCCATCTCGGGACGGGTATAGCGTTCGATCACGAGGGGGATGACTCCGGTGGCGGGGGACGCGCTCGAGCGGGTCAACCCCAATCATACCTTAAACCGACTCTTGCTCGACCCGCTGCGAGGATTGTGATGACGCGTCAAACCCGCTACACTGCGGACGGGAGGAGTGACCGTACACCCTGCGGGGCTGACGGCCAGTCCGGTCATACGGAGACAGGACGAAGCTGGGATCATCTACAGCGCCAGGACCCGGGCGGAGACCGGGTCGACGAGGCGGGAGCCGATCGAATCCTTCGGCGGATGGCTCCCCGGCCGCCACGGTCGTCAGAGACGGAGCAGAACCGGCGGGCAACCGCCGCACAAAGGCCGTCTCGCGTGGATACCATCACGACCCTTCGCCGATCCCACCGGCGCGTCCACACGTCACCGAGACCCACCTCCCACCACGAACGAATCGCTGATGCCGGCGACTCTCGCCGGGGTCGTTTCGCGCCGCGCGTCTGGTTCGCCATGTCGCGACCAGGACCCCGGCCAGGACGGGAGACAGACGATGTGTGGGATCTTCGGCTACGTCGGTCAGACGGCGGATGTCGGGACGATGGTGATGCGGGCGCTGTCGATGCTCGAGTACAGGGGCTATGACTCCTGGGGCGTCGCGGTCGGCCAGGGAGAGCGCATCCGGGTCGAGAAGGAGACGGGCAAGATCGGCGGAGCCAGCGTCTCCCTCCCCGCGTCGACACTTGGTTTTGGGCATACCCGGTGGGCGACCCATGGTGGGGTGACTCGGGAGAACGCCCATCCCCACGTCGGGCCGAGCGGTCGGGTGGCGATCATCCACAACGGGATCGTCGAGAATTTCAGGGCACTGCGCGAAGAGTTGCGGGCGGAGGGTCACGACTTCGTCTCCGAGACGGACAGCGAGGTGATCGCCCACTTGGTCGACCGGGCCGTTTCGACGGAGCCGGACCGGCCGCTGCAGGCTGTCCTGGCGTCGGTGTTCGGCCGGTTACGCGGGCTCAACGCCGTCATCGTCCTCGACCAGGTGCGGGGCGAGCTCGTGGCTGCCAAATCGACCTCCCCCTTGGTGATCGGGGCCGGGCGATCCGGCTTCACGATCGCCTCCGACATGACCGCACTCGCCGGGCACGCCGAGCGCGTGCTGTTCCTGGAGGACGACCACGTCGTCCGGCTGACGGCCAGGGGAGTCGAACTCTACGACCGCCGGACACTCCGACCGATCCCCCCGGAGTTCGGGCCCATCACCATCACGGCCGGGGATATTGGCCTGGGGGATCACCCCCACTTCATGGCCAAGGAGATGGCCGAGCAGCCGCTGGTGCTGGACCGGATGCTGGCCGAGAATGGCCCGGCGATCCGGGACATGGCCCGGGCGATCGATCGTGCCTACGGCACCTTTCTGGTCGGGTGCGGCACGGCTTCCTACGCGGCGCTGACGGGTTCCTACCTGTTCAGCCGAATCGCGGCCCGGCACGTCAACTTCGTCGTCGGGTCGGAATTCCGTTATCACGAGCACTTTCTGACCCCGGAGAGCCTCGTCATCGCCCTCTCCCAAAGCGGGGAGACGGCCGACGTGATCGACGGCATGCTGGCCGCCAAGCGGCGGGGTGCTCGACTTGGTGCCCTGGTCAACGCCCAACGATCGACGCTCGACCGGATGGTTGACCACCGGGTCCACCTGCTCGCCGGCCCAGAACAGTGTGTCCTCTCGACCAAGGCCTACACCGCCAAGGTCGCCGCCCTGCTCCTGACCGCCCACGCGTTGGCGGGTTCATACGATGAGGGTGCACGCCTGGTGCACCTGGCCGCAGAGGGCCTGCGGGGGATGTTGACCGACCCGTGGCGAGCGAGAGTGCGAGAGGTCGCGGCCCGAATCGCTCCCGCACCCGACCTGTTCGTCATCGGGCGCGGACTCGCCTACCCGACGGCGATGGAGGCCGCCCTAAAGATCAAGGAGGTCAGCTACATCCACGCCGAGGGCTTCGCCGGCGGTGAGCTCAAGCACGGCGTGATCGCCCTGATCGAAGAGGGCACCCCCTGCGTCGTCTATGCCCCGAACGACGAAACGCGGGACGACGTCCTGTCCGGGGCCATGGAGCTCAAGAGCCGGGGCGGCTACATCATCGGCATCGGCCCCGAGGACGACCCGGCGTTCGATACCCACCTGCCGACACCCGACGTCGGCAACGCTGCACCACTCGTCAACGCCCTGCCGGCCCAGATGCTCGGCTACGAGGTCGCGCTGCTACGCGGGAACGACCCGGACAAGCCGCGCAACCTGGCCAAGAGCGTCACGGTCAAGTGACCAGTCCCCGTGCGCCGCGGCGCGACGGTGGGAGGATGACGGGGTGATCGGATGCGGATCGACGGACCATGCCGGGTTCGGCGGCTACGTCGATACCCACGCCCACCTCGATGACCCTGCCTTCGATGCCGACCGGGCGGAGGTCCTGGCCGCCGCCCGAGCCGTCGGTGTTCGCCGTCTGCTCAACATCGGTTATTGCCCGGCCCGTTGGCCGACGACCGTCGCCTTGGCCCGATCCGAAGTGAACATCTCCTTCACCCTCGGGCTCCATCCGGGCCACGCCGACGAGGACAGCCCCGAGACCTTCGAGACGTTGGCCCGGCTGGTCCATGAGGAGCGACCCGTCGCCATCGGGGAGATCGGGTTGGATTACTCCCGGCCCGAGCCCGCACCCAGGCGACAGAGAGATCTGTTTCGCCGCCAACTGGAACTCGCGGCCAACCTGGCCCTGCCGGTCGTCGTCCACCAGCGGGCCGCGGCGGAAGATTGTGCCGACATCCTGTCCGACGCGCCGGACTCGCAGGTGGTCATTCTCCACTGTTTCGAAGGCGATGAGCGACTACTGCGCCTCGGCTCCGAACGAGGATGGCTATTTGCAATCGGCGGAC
>CADCWH010000275.1 GCA_902806395.1 uncultured Thermomicrobiales bacterium
CGGTCGGGTCCGAATCGATCGATGCCGACCTCGCCCAGTCGATCACCGTCAATGACGAGGGCCAGGTCGTTCCCCCCGACACCGAAGGGGCCGACAGCACCCAGGAGGTCCGGGCCGAGCTTATCCCCGGCGAGGACCAGTCGCTGATCATCCTGCTGGAGCAGAACGGCGTAGAATTCTCCGGCGAGCCGGACAACGACTCGATCTGGACCGGCGTGTTGTTCAGCTTCGCTCCCCTGCTCCTATTCGTCGGCCTGATCTTCTTCATGGGCCGCCAAATGTCTCGGGGCCAGCAGAACGTGTTTGGCTTCGGCCGGTCGAAGGCCCGCCAGCACGACCCCGAACGGCCGCAGGTGACCTTCGCCGACGTTGCGGGCGAGGACGAGGCGAAGACCGAGTTGATGGAGGTCGTCGACTTCCTGCGCAACCCGGCGAAGTACCACTCCCTCGGCGCCCGCCTGCCGCGCGGCGTGCTGCTGGTAGGGCCTCCGGGCACCGGCAAGACGCTGACGGCACGCGCCGTCGCCGGTGAGGCGGGGGTACCATTCTTCAGCGTGTCGGCCTCGGAGTTCGTCGAGATGTTCGTCGGCGTCGGCGCAAGCCGGGTCCGAGACCTGTTCGAGAAGGCCAAGACCTCCAGTCCGGCGATCATCTTCGTCGATGAACTTGACGCGGTCGGTCGCCAGCGGTTTGCCGGCCTCGGCGGATCTAACGACGAGCGCGAGCAGACGCTGAATCAACTCCTGGTCGAGATGGACGGTTTCGAGACCAATCACGAGGTGATCGTGATGGCCGCCACGAACCGGCCGGACGTCCTCGATCCGGCCCTGCTGCGACCGGGCCGCTTCGATCGCCAAGTCGTGGTCGGCTTGCCGGACCGCGTTGGCCGCGAGGCCATCCTCACGATCCACTCCCGCGGGATCCCGCTGTCCCGCTCGGTCGACCTACGCTCGATCGCCCAGGGCACGACCGGCTTCTCCGGCGCCGACCTGGCGAACCTCGTCAATGAGGCCGCCCTGACCGCCGCCCGCCGCAACCGCAAGGAGATCTTGCCGGAGGACTTCGAGGAGGCCCTCGACAAGATCCTCCTCGGCACCGCCAAGTCTGGCCTGATGAATGCCAAGGAGCGCGAGGTCGTCGCCTACCACGAGGCGGGGCATGCGATCGTCGCCCACTTCACCCCGGGCGCGGACCCGCTCCGCAAGGTCAGCATCGTGCCTCGCGGGCGGGCCCTGGGCGTCACCGTCCAGATGCCGGAAGAAGACCGGCACAACTACAGCCGCACCTACCTGTTGGGTCGCCTGGCGATGATGCTCGGTGGTCGCGCGGCCGAGATGGTGGTCTATGACGAGGTGACCACAGGCGCCGAGAACGACCTCAAGGAAGCCACGTCGCTGGCTCGCCGGATGGTTGGCCTCTGGGGCATGAGCTTGGATGTCGGGCCGATCTATCTCGGCACCGGAGAAGAGCACGTCTTCCTCGGCCGGGAGATCACCCAGGACAAGGCGTACTCGGATGCGACCGCCCAACGGCTCGATGGCTCGGTCCGAGACATCATCGAGGGCGGCCTCGACCGGGCCCTGGCGATCAACCAGCGCTACCGGGCCCAACTCGATGCCCTGGTCGCCGCCCTGCTGGAGCGCGAAACTCTCGACGGCAAAGAAGTCTCCGCCATCCTCGGCCCCCCGACCTCGAGCGACGACCCCGAGGTCGGCATGGTCCCCCGGCAGCCGATCACCGTGCAGCAGATCGCCGTAGGCACCGACTGATCCTCACCACCCGCGCCGTGTCCAACCGGGCCTACGACCCACGCCCACGAGGCGCCCGTCCGGATCCTCCGGACGGGCGCCTCGTAACGTATCCAGCTGGGTAGGCACTCACTTCACAGATGCCTCAGCCGAGCGTTCGTCGCACGGGTCGGGCGTGTCCCTCCCCAGGATCAGGAGAGCTGCGATATGGCGACGGGCAGCGGCGAGCGGGCCAGGGTTACGGGCGCCCCGGGACGCGGGCAACAAAATCCTGGTCGCCTCGTGGGCCGGCTCGTGGTCGGTCTGCTGCTCGGCCTCGTCGCCGCCCTGTTGCTAACTCTGCTCCAGCTGGCAATGCGACGATGGCTCGGCATCTCGCCGCCGCAGGAGATGATCCCGGACCGACTGGCCCCCGCCATCGGGATCGATCGGTTCCTGGATACCCTCCGTCGCTTCGGCGGCTACAACCAGGCCAAGCGGATTGGCTTCCAGACTGGTCTGACCGGCGTGCTCGTCGCTGGCACCCTGATCGGCGGCCTCTACGCCGTCGCGACCGAATGGCGGCGCGGACGGGACGCCTCGATGACCGCCGGCCGCCGGCGCGGCGCTCGATTCATCGCCGTGGCCGGGTTCTCGATGTGGGTCTTGTCGACGATCGTCCTCTGGCCCACCCTCGACACCAATTTCAAGGGCCTCCCACCGCGTTGGGCTCAACTCGCGACCGCCGCCGGATATGCGTTTGCCTACGCCGTCTTCGCGGTGGTGGTCGTCACGCTCTACACCTTCCTGGACCGGCCGGCGCTCGACACCCGACCCGATAGTGCAGATGACGTGGCCCGGGTGCCGGGCGACCGCATCCTGCTTCCCAGATTGCCCGTCGTGGCCGCGCTGGGCGCGCTGACCGCATGGCCCGCCCTGTCGCTGCTGCGGTGGTTCGAGGACCGCGCCACCTTCTCCTACGACGGGCGGCGGTACAGCGGAACAGGCATCGAACCGATCACCCCGAATGGCTCCTTCTACTCGGTCACCAAGAACCTCGTCGATCCTGATGTCCACCGCGGCGTCTACCGATTGGCGGTCGACGGGATGGTCGACCGCTCCCTCCACCTCACCTACGACGACCTCGTCGGGATGGGCGGAACCGAGCAAGAGACCACCATCATGTGCATTAGCAACCGGATCAGTGCCGGGCTGATGAGCAACGCCGTCTGGACCGGCGTCCCCCTCTCCCGCCTGCTCGATGACGCCGGTGCCGACCGGAACGGCTATGAGGTCGTCCTGCGGGGTGCGGACGGCTACACGGACACGATCCCCATGGCGAAGGCGCTGGAGCCGACCACCATGGTCGTCTGGAAGATGAATGGGGAAGACTTGCCCCGCGTCAACGGTGACCCGGTCCGCGCCATCGTGCCGGGTCTGTACGGCGAGAAGCAGGTCAAGTGGCTGACCGGCATCGAGGTGGTCGACCACGATGTCCAGGGCTTTTATGAGGAGCAGGGTTGGGGACCGGACTTCGTCGTCCCGACCCGGTCGGACTTCTTTTCTCCCCGCGTGACGAGCGATGGTGGCTACGTCTTCGCGGACGAGTTCCGCCGCGGCCACTCGGTCCGGCTCCGCGGACGAGCCTTCGCCGGGTCGCGCGGCATCCGCTCCGTCGAGATTTCGACCGATGGCGAGGCCACCTGGCAGGCGACGGAGATTGACTACCAGACCACACCACTCGCCTGGGTCTTCTGGTCGTTCACCTGGATTCCGAGAATCACCGGTGAGGCAGCCCTGGCCGTCCGGGCGGTCGACGGCGAGGGCGCGGCGCAGGAGACGCGGAGAAGAGCCTCGTTCCCGCGCGAAGCCGACACCGGGCTGCACCGGGTCAGGGCGGTCGTCCGATAAGGATCTCTGAAGTGATCCTGTTAACGCTTGTCCGTTCGCTAGCGGTCCGCTCCGAGCCCGTGGTACACACACTCGAGAGGACGACCTCACGGGCGGTCCGGCAGCAGACGGGCGATACACGGGCGAGGGGCGACGGTGCCATCGAAGAAGCGCAAGGGCGATGAGACCGGTCAGGGTCACAAGGGGCGCGGCGATGCCCGGCCGAAGGCCGGACGGAGCAAGCTCGCTTCGACGGACGAGAATGGCGCGCTCACGGTGCGGGTCGAGCAGGACCGGGTCAAGCTGCCAGGCGGGTTCTCACTGCACCTGCCGCCTCTCGACCCCGACCTCTACATCAACCGCGAGTTGAGCTGGATCGACTTCAATCGCCGGGTCCTCGAAGAGGCGGCCGAGCGATCAAACCCCCTGCTGGAACGCGTCAAGTTCGCCGCCATCGTCAGCGACAACTTCGACGGTTGGTTCATGATCCGCCTGGCCGGTCTCAAGCGGAAGCTGGCGGCCGGCCTGACCGACCCCGGACCAGATGGGCGCACCCCAACGGCCCAGTTCGCCGCCGTCCGCCGCTCGGTCCAGTCGCTGCTGGACGAACACGCCGCCCTGATCCGCGACGACCTCTTGCCGTCCCTGAGGGAGCACGGCATCACGATCGTTTCCTGGTCGGACCTCGGGCACCG
>CADCWH010000276.1 GCA_902806395.1 uncultured Thermomicrobiales bacterium
CCCAGGGGACCTGACTACAACCGCCCCAGGGGTGGACGATCCTCCTCCTCGGCAGCTGTCTCTAGGACGTCAAGCCGCCAGTCACGGTGCCCCGCGAGGGTTTGCCCCGCCGTGACCGCGGGACCCGGACGACGTGCCCCTGTTGCTTTGGGGCGAGAACAGGTGTACTATCCGTACGTACACCTGGGGCACACACGTTGGGACACCCGCGGGGAGCGCGTCGACCCGCGACGGCAGGCATGCGAGGAGGAGCAGAATATGGCCAGGGTTCGGGTTCTCGTCGGAACGCGGAAGGGGGCGTTCGTACTGTCGTCGGACGAGGCACGACAGGAGTGGGACGTGTGCGGGCCGCACTTCCCGGGGGCCGAGATCTTCCACCTCAAGGCGTCGCCGGTCGATCCCGACCGGATCTACGTCTCGCAGGCCAGCGACTGGTTCGGCCAGGTCATGCACCGCTCGGACGACGGTGGCCAGAGCTGGCAGACGATCGGCAACGATTTCGCGTACGAGGGTGCGACCGGGAACCACCTGTGGTACGACGGCACGCCCCACCCCTGGGAGTTCAAGCGCGTCTGGCACCTCGAGCCGTCGCTCCACGACCCCGACACCGTCTACGCCGGCGTCGAGGACGCCGCCCTGTTCAAGACGACTGACGGGGGCCAGACCTGGCGGGAACTGGAGGGCCTGCGAACTCACGCGTCTGGAACGACGTGGCAACCGGGAGCGGGCGGACTCTGCCTGCACAGCGTCCTCCTCCACCCCGGTGACCCGGACCGGATCATCGTCGCCATCTCGGCCGCCGGGACCTTCCGTTCCGACGATGGCGGTGAGACCTGGATCCCGATCAACCGGGGCCTGGCCTCGCCCGACGACCCGAATCCGGAGGCCGAAACCGGATACTGCGTCCATAACATCGCCATGAACCCCGCCCAGCCGGACACGATCTTCATGCAGAAGCACTACGGCGTCATGCGCAGCGACGACGCGGGCGACGGGTGGCAGCACGTCAGTGGTGACCTGCCGGTCGACTTCGGGTTCCCGATCGGCGTCCATGCCCACGAGCCGGAGACGATCTACGTGGTGCCGATCACCAGTGATCATCACCACTTCCCGCCGGACGGCAAACTCCGCGTCTATCGCTCCCGGTCCGGGGGCCACGCCTGGGAAGCCTTGACGAACGGGTTGCCGCAGGAGAACTGCTACGTCAACGTCCTGCGCGACGCGATGTCGGTTGACCGCCTCGCTACCTGCGGGGTCTATTTCGGCACGACCGGCGGTCAGGTCTATGCCTCATCCGATTCGGGTGACCACTGGACGACCATCGTCAGCGACCTCCCGGCCGTGATGTCGGTCGAGGTGCAGACGTTGGCCTGACCGGCGTCGAGCCGTCATCGGGCCGAGGCCGTCATGAGCGGCGGTGACGGCCTCGGCCCCGCGGTGACCATGGTCAGACCCCTTGATCGTCGGCCATCGGGGTGAGGACGAAGACCGGGATCTCGCGGGTGGTCTTCAGCTGGTAGTCGGCGTAGTCGGGATAGGCGGCGACGGCGCGCTCCCACCAGACGGCCTTTTCCTCGCCGGTCACTTCTCGGGCGAGATAGTCCCGTTTGACGGGTCCGTCCTGCAGTTCGACGTGGGGGTTCTTCTTGAGGTTGTGATACCAGACGGGGTGCTTCGGAGCGCCCCCGAGGGAGGCGACCGCGGCGTACTCGCCGCCGTGCTCGACGCGCATCAGCGGCGTCTTGCGGAGCTTGCCACTGGTGGCACCGACGGAGGTCAGGACGATGATCGGCATCCCGCGCAGGGTGTTGCCCTCGGTGCCCCCCGACGCCTCGAAGAGCTCGGTCTGTTCGCGCGCCCAATCGGACGGGCTCGGCTCGTAGATCCCCGTGAGTGGCATATTCTCTGTCTCCCTTTCGCTCGACTGGCTGGTCGTGCATGATGGACCGCGTGTCACCCCAAGCCGTGCTCGAGGACGAAGCGGGTCGCCGCGGCCCGATTGTTGATGTCGAGTTTGATATAGATGCGCCGGACGTGGCTATCGACCGTGCGAGGGCTGAGGAAGATCTGTTCAGCGATCTGGGTATTCGTCATCCCCTTCGCCAACAGCCGCAACACTTCGACTTCCCGCTCGGACAAGCCTCCCGGATAACTCTGGTGACTCTTCCCGCCAACGGAACGGACCCCTGATTCTGCCGTTGCCAGCTCAGACGCGATGTCCAGAGCTTCGGAGACGACATCTTCAAGTGGCAGGGACTGACCAGCCGCCCACCCCGCGGCGAAGACGTCCTCACCAAGAGCGGCTCGTATGGTCGTCATGACGTGGTCGTGACTGGCCGGCCGATGCTGCGCGGTCATCCCGCCCGCCTCACGCAGGTGCTCGGCGGCACCCAGGAGCCGTACCGCCGCGACGGGTTTACCTGCGCGTGCCGCGAGACGCGCCAGCGAGGCGAATTCCTCGGTCAGTCCCCACCGGTCCCGCTCTTGCCAGTAGAGACGAATCGCGTCCCCGCGCAGGGCAGCGGCGCGATGACGGTCCCCCCGCTCGTCGGCGAACCCAGCAAGATGCTGGCTTGCCCAAGCGAGACCTCGAGCGTAGCGGGCTGCCTGGAACAGCGTCAAGGCTTCCTCGAAGAGCGTCTTCGCGCGCCCGTGAGCGCCCTGGCCCTGGAGCGCCGTTGCCAGCGTCAGCAGAACCGTCGCCCTATCCATCTGGTTGCCCCCGGCGCGCACCAGGGCGAGAGCCTCCGTCGCCAGCGTCTCCATCCTCGGAAAGTCGCCTCGTTGCCAAGCCACGACGCCCAGGTAATTCAACGTATGGATGACACCCCGGTGCTCACCGGCCGCTCGCCAGAGAGCCAGACTCTCCTCCAGCAGGGGCACAGCGTCTGCTGAAGCTCCTCGCGCCCACGCGATCATTCCCGCCGCGGTCAACAGTTTCGCCCGGACGGCGGGGCTCGCGTTGCCAGACAGCGCCAGGGCCCGCTGGAGCCACGTCTGGCCCTCGCTCAGGAAGCCACGGATGCTCCAGAACACCCACAGTGCCCCGGCGAGACGCAGTCCGGCGTCATCCCTCCCATCCTCTAGTGACCAGCCAAGTGCAGCCCGAAAGTTGTCATGCTCCAGATCGAGCCGGTCCAGTGCCGCCTTCTCGGCCTCGCTGAAAGACTGGGCCTCGACCCATTCAGCGAGTGCCAGAAACCACGCCGCATGCGCGCCCCGCGTCTCGTCCGCCTCGCCACTCTCGGCCAACCGCTCCAACGCGTACTCACGGATGGTCTCCAACATCCCGAACCGAGGCTCGCCACCGGGATCCTCGATCCGGCGCAGGAGGCTCTTGTCCATGAGCGACGCGATGCCATCGACCGCATCGAGGTTCGTCCCCGCCCCATCGGCCGCCACCGCTTCCGCCGCATCGAGCGTAAACCCACCGGCAAAGATCGCGAGCCGCCGGAAGAAGCGTTGTTCGCCCGGCGCGAGCAAGTCGTAGCTCCAGGCGATGGCGTCCCGGAGCGTCTGTTGGCGGGCCGGTTGATCCCGCGACCCACCGGTCAGCACCCGGAGCCGGTGTGTCAGTCGTGCCAGCAGCGCCTCGGGGGAGAGGACGGTGATCCGTGCCGCCGCAAGCTCCAGAGCCAGCGGCAAGCCGTCCAGGCGTCGGGTGATTTCGACGACGGTCTCGGCGTTCTCCTCGGTCAGGGAGAAGTGTGGCCGTACCGCCCGTGCCCGTTGCAGGAAGAGGGTTACGGCCGGGGAACTCTCGATGGCTGCTACCGATCGGCGGTCATGGGCGGGCAGCAGTCCAAGTGGCGGCACCGGGTATTGGTGCTCTCCCCGCACCTGCAGGGGGACCCGGCTCGTGACCAGGCACCGCAGGTGGGCACAGGCCCGAAGGAGCGCCGTGACGAGGGAAGCCGCGGTCATGACCTGTTCGAAGTTGTCGAGTACCAACAAGAGATGGCGGTCCCGAATCGCCACCGTCAGACTCTCGACGAGCGCGCTGCCGATGGCCTCCCGCACGCCGAGGGCGGCGGCGACGGTCGAGGCGACCAACTCCGGATCCTGGATACGGGCAAGGTCGACGAAGACCACGCCATCGGTGAACTCGTCGGTCACCTCAGTCGCGAGCGTGAGGGCGAGGCGAGTCTTCCCGACCCCGCCGGGTCCAGTCAGCGTCAGCAACCGGACGTCTGGCCGGCGCAGCAGATCGGTCACCTCCGCGATCTCGCGCTCCCGGCCGACGAGGGGGGTGAGGGGAATGGGGAGTGGCCCGGTGACGTAATCCCGGTCCGACTGCGGCACGAGCAGGATCGACTGGTGACGACTGGGATCGGCGGATGGAGCATCAGCCATGACGAACACGTCCTGTGACAAGACTCGCGAGTGGGCCAATCTTGTGGTGTGGCTGGCTCACCGCCACCGAAATGGGCTCATGCCGACGCACCTGGGGTGGCGTGGAAATCTGCCCCGTAGCCGTTCGCGTCAATGATGGCCTCCGAAACAGCGGCGGCACTGGTGGCAATGGGTGTCGTGGGTTCCCCGACCACTCAGGCGACGATAACGCACCGACGCCCTTCGCCGATCTGCCCGTCGAATACGGTCCGCCTGGTCACCTGAACCGGGGATCCCCGGATGAACGCGACAGATGCCCGCCACGATCAGTTGCTCATCCCGTTCTCGACTTGCACCGCACCACCGGCCCACGGCAATCACCGGAGGATGGCAGAGAGCGCCTATCACGGTAGGGATCATGATCCCTCGTCCCCGAACACCGTCCAGCGCATGCCCCGGCGTCTGAGGACATGTTACGATCACACCGTAGACCGGTGCCATGTGGGCGCCCCATCCGCGCTGGTGGGTGACGACGCACCGAGCGTGCCCGGTGACCACCCGGTCCGTCGATATCCGTGCGGAGCCAGCCCGTGAATGCGCACCCACTCCTGGCTGAGTTGTTCTCCTCGAAAGTGCGAGCGGCGGTGCTGGAGTGGATGATCCCGCGCCCGCACCTGGGCGCCTCGCTGACCGACCTATCGCGACTGCTGGGGCTGCCGGTCAGCAGCCTGCAGCACGAGTGCTACAAGCTGGAGCGGCTCGGTATCTTGTCGGCGCGACGGTCCGGCAACGCCCGGCTCTACCGTTCCCGGCCCGATTGTCCGATCCTGCCACCGCTGGCGGCCCTGGTCGCGGCGGTGATCGGCCCGGTGGCGATGCTGCGGGCGGCACTGGAGGGCGTGGCGGGCATCGACGCGGCGTTCGTCGCCGGGACGTTGCCAGGGATCCAGCCAGATGATCGCCCAGGCCAGCCCGGAGATCCGATCTCATCCGGCAGCGGCACGCCCTCCCCCAGGCCGCGCCTGGTGATCGTCGGTGACCTGTCACTTGACACGCTGGACGCCGTGCTGGGGCGGGCCGAGACAGCGTTGGGACTCCCCGCCGGCAGCCTGGAACTGGCCTACTTCCGCCTAGACGACTGGCACGAGCGTCGGACGGAGGGCAGTCCGTTCGTCCAAACCCTGATCGGGGCGCCTCGCCTGTCACTGGTGGGGATCATCTAGCCGAGAGACGGCAGAACGAGGGGTCAGGGCAGTGCGGTAGCGGTGCCAGGGGTGGACGGGGGTGGTGGGGTCGGCGGTGTAGACTCAGGCAGATCTGGAGTGGTCGGAGAGTTGGGCGGGGCCACGTCGGGCCAGGCCAGGCCATGGACGGCCGAGACGGAGACGCGCGCATGGTGATCTTCCCCCTCCTCGTCGTGATCATCGGCCTCGCCTGCGCGGTGACGGTGACGCGGGACCTCGCCCGCCGGCCCCGACCGGACAAGGCCGCCTGGGCGATCGCCTTCGCCCTGTTCGCGATCGCCGCCGGGGCCGAGGTGGCAGGCTCGATCTGGGGTTGGACGTCGCTGTTGGCCCGGACCTACTACCTTAGCGGCGCGGTGCTGGTGGTCGGTTTCCTGGCCCTGGGGGAGCTGTACCTGCTGGCGGGGAAGCGGATCGCGTCCGTCGCGCCGGGGATCACGCTGCTGGTGACCGCGTTAGCGGCTTCGACGGTCTGGTCCGCACCGTTGGACGAGGCCCGTCTGGCGTCCGATGGCTGGGACGCACTGTCGCGGCCGCCGGGGTCGGCCCTGTACCTCCTGGCGATGGGGATCAACGCGGGCGGCACGGTGGTCCTGGTGGGAGGGCTGCTCTGGTCGGCCTGGCGGTTCCGGCGGCTGGGAACGCACCGGAACCGGACGTTGGGCTGCCTGCTGATCGCGGCCGGGACGCTGGCGGTCGCGAGCGGTGGCATCCTGACGCGGCTGGGCGACCCGGCCTACCTCTATATCGCGATGGCGGCCGGGGTGGCGATCATCTTCGCCGGCTATCTCCAGACCCGACGGCCTGACGCGATGCTGGTCCCCGCGTCGGCGACGGGGCCCCTCCCACACTTCGCCGGGATGGTCGTCGCTGGTTCCGGGGAAGGGCCGGATGCTGGACGGGACGACCTCGTTCTCCCGCCGCCCACGGGTTCCCCGGTGGCCCCGGGAGCGGTGCCCGTCACGTCGGCGCCGGTGCCACTGCGCCGGGCGGCGGAGTCGCTGGGGACGGCCGGCCATCGTCCGGCACCGAATGTAGGGACCGGGACCGCGGGGATGGCCGAGGCGGTGGCTTTCGTGGAGTCACGGTTCCTCCCCCTGGCCGAGGCGGACCTCCTGGAACTCTGCCGGGTCTGGAGCGTAGCCACCCCTTCGGGAGAGCATATGGACCGGGCCGAAGCACGGCGGGTCTGGTCGGTGCGGATGCGGTTGAGCCTGGCCGGCCAGCGCCTCTTCGATGACCACTCACCGGTCGCGATGCGGATGGTGAGCGAGTTGCTCACCGGGGTGCTGACCCAACCGGACAGGTGGGAGGACGATCCCGGTCTGACCCCATACCTGGAACCGGGCACCACGGAGGACGAGATCGGGCGGAGGTCCGCCCCGGGGCGCATCGCGAACCCCTAGTCCACCCGAGCACCGGTCACCTGACGCGCGAGCGGGCAACCCCGCACCCGGAACGGCCAACGATGGTGACGACGAGACCATTCGGTCTCCACGCCAGGCTTCCGGTCCAACCCGGCTCCTCGCCTACCACGCATCGTTCCCCGGTACGCTGACGATCGTCCTGCTAGAAGGCTCCGGTGGAGCGCGTCGGCGTTGTCATGTCCGGGAGAACCACGCTTGTCTGGCACGTCGGACCTTGGTGCTCACCTGTACCCAGATACGATCTCCCTACGACGTGGCCCGACGACGGGGGGTCGGCGTGCGATCGTCGTTCTCGTCGGGTCGGTACGACGAGACACGTCG
>CADCWH010000277.1 GCA_902806395.1 uncultured Thermomicrobiales bacterium
AACCTGCGGGCCAAGCCGGTTGTGACGGCGCGGGTCATCCGCGTCTTGGGCGAGGGCACGATCGTGACCCGGATCGGCGGCGGCTCCGGGCGGTACATCAAGGTGGTCACCACGGACTCCGTCCGCGGCTACGTCCACCTCGACTACCTCAATGACGCCGACCACCACGCGCCGGACCCGGACTTCGTCCGGGACATGCAGACGACGACCGACGTCAACTTCCGGTCGGGGCCCTCCACGAGCAACTTCGTGTTCCGGGTCCTCGCTCCCGGCACGATCGTCACGGCGTCGAACCAGGTCGAGAGCGGCTTCCGGTACGTCCTCCAGGACGGGCTGGCCGGCTGGGTCTGGGACAGCTACCTGACCGGCGAGGTCAACGGCGGCGACGGCGGAAGCGGCGTCTTGCTGCGCACCACGACCGCCGTCAACCTGCGGGCGACGGCGAGCACGAGCGCCGCCGTGCTGACGGTCATCCCGGGGGGAGCGCAGGTCTTCGGCCTGGGCGAGCGGTCGAACGGGTTCGAGAAGGTCCGCTACAACAACATGACCGGCTGGGTCTACGCGAGCTACCTCAGCTAACCCCCTCCGAGGGTCGTCGCCAGCCACGCCGGCCCTCGCCTCCCTCCTCTCTCACCGAGCCCCGACGCCAGCCGCGTCGGGGCTCGGTGCGTCTCGGCGTCCGGTTGTTGCGGTCCACCGCGGATCGATCTGCCTCGACCACGCGGACCCACGTGGCCCTGCCAACCGTCATCTTCGCCTCTTCCAACGTCGTGAGCGGCGGGGTAGGGAGCACTTGAAGGGCTCCCATACACCGCCCTCGCCGGCACGCCCGGCACCGGCCACTTCCCCTCGTCGCTTGACCACCAACCCCGTGCCTCCATGGACGGTTGGCCACATCGACGTTGTTGCGCCCGGAGACGAGCGAGCGCGGAGCGGGGCTTCCCCGCCCCGTGGGTGGCTCTATCTCGGTTTTCCGTTCTCAGGCGGCTACGTGAGGTCACGTAGCCGGGCTCGTCGCTTCGTCCTTTCCGATTACGTGATCCACCCGATGTCCCGCCGACGGCCGGAAACCACGATGAGGGTGTCTTCGGACGAACGGACCACACGGCCCGCGGGAGCGGGGAGGAAAAGGAAAACACGATGGCGAGCACGCGGTTCAGTCTCAGCAGCAACGGTCATCAGCCCAAGCAGCGCCGTCGGGCCGGCATCGGCCGGGTGGCGCTCGTCGCGTTCGTGATGCTCATGCTCGTCCTGCCGCTCGCCGGCGGACGGGCTTTCGCCGCGGACGACGAGCTCATCATCCTCGACGACCCGCAGATCGAAGCGATCGACGACACGCTCGTCGACGACGCGGTCTTCGAGGAGGAGACGCCGCCGGCCCAACTCGATGAGGTGGATGACCCGATCCTCGACGACCCCGTCCTCGACCCCGGCGACCCGGTCGGACCGTCGGACCTCTACCTGAATGCGACCCTGTGTCCGGGTGACCTGGACCTCTGGTCGGTCGACTACTACGGCCTCGCGGCGGCCTGCCAGGGCGGCCACGCGAACGGCTGGGAGCTCTTCGTCTCGGACGTCAACGGGACGCCCTTCTGGCAGCAGGTGGTGGCCGACTCCCACATCCCGGTCACCGGCCTTCCGGCCAACGACTACCTCGTCCAGGTCAACGACCCGGCCGCCGGCCCGGTCACGATGCGGGTGATGTGCTCGGCGGACGACATGCTCGGGAACGATGTGATCGGCCCCTTCGAGGCGCCGGTCGGCAGCCAGATCGCCTCCATCAGCATCCAGGGCGGCCTGATGTACTGGTGCGACGTCTTCATCGTCAACATCGGCGACCAGACGGGCGGCACCGGTGAGGTCGGCGAGGTCACGATCTACCTGAACAAGCACGTCTGCCCGGAGAACATCGTCTCCGACGTCGTCTACTTCCTCGCCAGCGTCTGCCACGGCCAGCTCCCCGGCGTCGACTTCAGCTTCGACAACGGCAGCGGCGGCAACTGGGTCGCCACCACGGACGCCAGCTCCATCGCCACGTTCGGTCCGGTCGGAACCGGCGCCTGGACCATCACCGAGACGATCCCGGGCGGCTACGGCGATCCGCAGGTCTTCTGCGGCTACGACGACTTCCTCGGCAACGACGTCGGCACCTACGAGCATCCGGACATGACCGGCGGTGCCTTCTCGATCGACATCCCCGCCGATGCGGCCGTCGCCTTCTGCGACGTGTACAACCACCCGAGCGACTCGGAGGGCGGCTCGATCAAGATCTTCAAGTACAACTGCCCCGATGGCTTCGACGCCACGAGCCAAGACGTCTACGACGAGTGCGGCGCGCTCGTCGACGGTGTCCAGTTCAACGCCACCGGCCCGAACGGCTACGCGGCCCAAACTGACACCGGTGACTCCATCGGCGGCGCCGTCTCCTTCGGCGGCCTCGACGCCGGCCAGTACGAGGTCGTCGAGACGGTCCCGGCCGGCTACGCCGCCTACGCCGTCTCCTGCTCCAGCGACACCAAGCAGTTCGTCGTCCAGCACGAGGAGGACCTCACGGACACCCCGACGCTCGGGTGGGACCTGGCCGACAACGAGGACATCGTCTGCCTCTGGTACAACGTCCCGACCGGTGGCGACGACGACGACAGCGTCGACGTGTTCATCACCAAATGGGGCTGCCCTGAGGGCTTCTCATCCGACGACCACAGTGAGCTCCTGGCCGAGTGCGGCGATGAGATGGAGGGTATCGACTTCACCGCGGAGCACCTCGCCTCCGGCACGACCGCGACCGACGATACCGGCGGCCAGCCGGCGCGGGCGGCTTTCACCCCCTGGTACACCGGCGAGTCCACCATCTCCGAGGAGATCCCGGCCGGCTACGGCGACCCGAAGGTCTACTGCTACGTGGCCGACGACTTCGGCGACGTGGTCCCCGGCTACGAGCTCGCCCCCTACACCGCGACCGACGGCACGATCGAGATGACCATCCCGACGCCGCCGGCGGACGACCTCTACACCGTCTACTGCGACTGGTTCAACGTCCCGCACCACGAGGACGGCACCGTCACCATCCACAAGTGGGAGTGCCCGGAGGGGACGCCGTACGACGAGGACCTCGCGTACTACCTCGACCACTGCACGGAGGCCATGGAGGGCGTCGACTTCGAGCAGGGCCCGCACTCGGGCTCGAAGCAGACCGTCATGACGGACGGCTCCGGCGCGGTCACCTTCCCGGTCGACGAGGGCAGCGACTGGTCGATCGAGGAGATCATCCCGAGCGGCTACGGCGAGAACCCGATCGCCTTCTGCGGCTGGGGCGGCTACCTCTCGAACGAGTTCGACGACACGGTCGCGGCCATCGACGGCTTCTACAACCTCGGCCCGAACGGCGGCACGACGCTCCGGTTCGACACCTACGAGGGGTTCGGGATGGACTGCAACTGGTTCAACTTCCCGTACGACCACGACTCGGACGTCACCATCTACAAGTACACGTGCCCGGCCGGCTACGACATCCACGCCTCGGACGCCGACCCCAAGAGCGACTGCGTCGAGCTGACCAACGGCGTCGAGTTCCACCTCGACACCGACGGCGGCGCCCACGACGAGACGACCGGCGACGACCTCGACGGCGGCGTCGACTTCTCCGACGTCGGCTACGGCGAGATGACCCTCTCCGAGACGCTGCCGCACGGCACCATCGCCACCTGGGTCACCTGCCAGTGGTACGAGGACCTCGGTCCCTACGTCTACGAGGGGTTCGAGCCCTACGCCCCGGCGGACGGCGTCGGCACCCACATCGACGTCGAGCTCTCCGAGGGCGACGACCTGGTCTGCCAGTGGTACAACGTCCCGGAGCAGACCTGGGACGGCGGCGAGCTGACGATCACCAAGTACTGGTGCGAGGGCTACGTCGTGAACGTCGAGACCTGCGAGCTCGGTGCCGGCGTGAAGTTCGCCGTCAGCCCCGTCAACGTCGCCACAGAGGGTTTCTTCACCGAGACCGGCCCCTCCGGCTCCGTCACCCTCAGCGTCCCCGGTGGCTGGGCCCTGGCCGTCGAAGAGGTCGACTACGAGTGGTGCAAGGCGGTCGCCTCGAACGTCGACGCGGACGGCAACGTTCTGATCGAGGCCGGGGAGGAGACCACCCTGACGATCTACAACTGCAACGCGGACACCGGCACGAAGAACCCGCCGGTGACCAAGTTCCCGAACACGGGCTCCGGCTCGACGGCCAACGCGGCCGTCGCCCCGACCGGCGATGGGCTCTCGATGGAGCTCCTGACGATGGCGGGCGGCCTCCTCCAGCTCGGGCTGGTGGTCGCGAGCCGGACGCTGCGCCCCGCCCCGGCGGGGATGCTCGCGGCGGTGACGAACCGCTAGCGATCACCGAGCCAACCCATACCAGAATCGAGCGGCCCGGGGATCATTCCCCGGGCCGCTTCGCTTGATGCCTCTCGATGACGCGGTGGTGGCCCTCCGTGGCCCGTTGTCCCGCAGGTCCGTCGACCCTCCCCTGAGCCCCTCTCTCACGATTGGGAGGGGAGAACGAGATCTCCTTACTCCGTCACCCTGCTTCGCCGATCGGGGGTCCTCAGGGTCGAGGGGCGGGGCCGGCGGGAGCGGGGCGGCCTAGCGGTTCGTGAGGATGATCAGCGCGACCAGGAGCGCCAGGAAGAGGGCGAAGACGACGGTCCGAGGATCCGGGCGCCGCCCCATCGGTCTACCTCCGAGATGTGCTGAAATGTGCGGTGACGACCGTACGCGGTGTGGCCGCATGGTATCAGGTCGTCATCGCACCGCCCCCGACCGCACCGGGCCGCCCGCGCCCCCACGAGGTACCGATGAGCCAGCTCGCCACCCCACCGATCGCGCTTCAGCTCTACACGCTGCGGACCCTCCTTCCCGACGCGCTGGAGCCGACGCTCCACGCGGTCCGCGACACCGGCTACCGCCACGTCGAGCTCGCTGGGCTGCACGGCCGGAGTCCGGCCGAGATGCGCGACATCCTCGACCAGATCGGGTTGGAGGTGGTCGCGGCCCATGTCCCGCTGACCCGGTTCGAGACGGACTTGGCCGGCGTGGCCGAGGAGGCGAAGGTCCTGGGCTACGACTGGGTCGTCGTGCCCTGGATCTCGCCCGATGATCGGTCGCCGGAGCTGATCGACTCGCTGCCGCCGAAGCTGGACGCCTGGGCCGGCACGCTGGCCGACCAGGGGCTCAAGCTGGCGTACCACAACCACCAGTTCGAGTTCGAGATCGCGAGGGACGGCGTTTCACTGTTCGACGCGCTCGTCCAGCGGACCGACCCGAGCCTGGTGTTCGTCGAGCTGGACGTCTACTGGACGGCCGTCGCGGGGATCGACCCGTCGGCGAAGATCACCGAGCTGGGCGAACGGGTCCGGCTCCTCCACGCCAAGGACCAGGCGCCGGACGGCGGTTACACCAACGTCGGCCAGGGCTACCTGGACTGGGCGCTGATCCTGGATTCGGCCAAGGAGGCGGGGGTCGAAGCGTACATCGTCGAGCACGACGATCCGCCCGCCCCGCTCGACGACATCCGGGTCTCGTTCGCGGCGCTGAGCGAGGCGCTTCAGTAGTCCGAGGTCCCGAGTCGGCGGCCGGCAGA
>CADCWH010000278.1 GCA_902806395.1 uncultured Thermomicrobiales bacterium
CACGGTGGTCCGGGGGTACCTGGAGACCATGCTGGCCCTCCCCTGGACCGAGCGCGACGAGGACCGGCTCGACCTGGACGCAGCCGAGGAGATCCTGAATAACGATCACTTCGGGCTCGATTCCGTCAAGGACCGCATCCTCGACTTCCTAGCCGTCCGCCGCCTCACCACCAACGCCGGCCGGCCGCAGGCGTCCCAGATCCTCTGCCTCGTGGGCCCTCCGGGCGTCGGCAAGACCAGCCTCGGCCGGTCGATCGCCACGGCGATGGGGCGCACCTTCGTCCGGGTCAGCCTCGGCGGCGTCCGCGACGAGGCGGAGATCCGCGGCCACCGCCGAACCTACATCGGCGCCTTGCCGGGCCGCATCGTCTCCGCCATGAAGCAGGCCGGGACCATCAACCCGGTGATGCTGCTCGACGAGATCGACAAGCTGGCCAACGACTACCGGGGAGACCCCACCGCCGCGATGCTGGAGGTCCTCGACCCGGAGCAGCACGCCAGCTTCACGGACCACTACCTCGACGTCCCCTACGACCTTTCGCAGGTGATGTTCATCACCACCGCCAACTACCTGCAACAGATCCCGGGTCCGCTCAAGGACCGCATGGAGATCATCGAACTCTCTGGCTACACCGAGGACGAGAAGGTCGCCATCGGGCAGCGCTACCTCCTGCCGCGCCAGGTCGAGGCCCACGGCTTGGGAGAGGGGACCCTCTCGATCTCCGACGCCCTGTGGCCTCGCATCGTCCGGGAGTACACCCGGGAAGCGGGGGTCCGCGGCCTGGAGCGGGAGATGGCTACCCTCTGCCGGAAGGTGGCCCGGGACGTCGTGCGCGGCAAGACTTCGACCGACGATGGCACCGTGATCCTCGACGAGGAACGGCTGGAAGCGTACCTGGGCGTCAAGAAGTTCGGCTTCTCCCAAGATCTTGACGACAGTCAGGTCGGCCTCGCCCTCGGCCTCGGCGTCACCAGCGTCGGCGGTGAGATCTTGCCGGTCGAGGTGGCGACCATGCCGGGTACCGGCGGCTTGACGATCACCGGCAAGGCCGGCGACGTGATGCAGGAGTCGGCCCGGGCGGCGATGTCCTACGCCCGCTCTCGGGCCGAACAACTGCACATCGACCCCAACTTCCAGCAGAAGATCGACCTCCACATCCACCTGCCCGAGGGCGCGACCCCCAAGGACGGCCCGTCGGCCGGGATCACGATGGCGACCGCCGTCATCTCCGCCCTGACCAAGCGCCCGGTCCGCAACGATACCGCGATGACAGGTGAAATTACCTTGCGGGGCCGGGTCCTGCCGATCGGCGGCCTGAAGGATAAGGTCCTGGCGGCGCACCGCCATGGTGTCCGCCGGATCATCGCCCCGATCGACAACCAGGGCGACTTCGCCAAGGTCCCCGCCAACATCCAGCGCGATGTCGAGTTCATCTGGGTCCGCAACATGGACCAGGTGATCGCCGCGGCCATCCTGCTCGACGAGGTTCAGGTCGAGAGTCTCGAAGAGGTAGCCGGCCCCCTGCCGATCGCGGCCCAGCCTCCCCCCGCCCCGCCCGATGCCTACGCCGCGTCCCTGCCCGACTCGGCGGATGCCTCCAAGGCCTGATCGTCCAGACCTTGCCACTGGGGGCTGAGCGCCGTGTTCGGTAGCGACTCGGCCGTGACCCCCCGTCAGCCCGTCGCGGCCCGGAAGTCCTTGGCGACCGCCTGGAGGCGCGGCAGGCCGTTCCATCGATCCTCTTCGAGCGTCAGGGCGACATCGATCCTACGGGTGCCGACGAGTTCCCTGCCGCGCGATGCGGCGCCCCAGGCCAGGACCGGTAGTTCACGACCCCCGGCTCGGACGTGGAGCTTGAGGTGGGACCGGTCTCGGCCGATCACCGTGTACCGGAGGACGGGCACGTCGGCGAGCAAGAGGACTGGCGCCTCGTTGTCCCGTCCGAACGGTTCGAGGGCACTGAGATGCCGCACCGTCTCCAACGTGATCTCGTCCCCCCGGGCCACGGCATCGATCCCCAAGACGTGCGGGAGGGGAAAGGTGAGACCGAGCGCCGCGACGTGCGTCGCGAGGGCCGCGGCTAGGGCGGGGACATCGCCGCTCGGCAGGGCGACGCCCGCGGCCAGACCGTGCCCCCCGTGGCGGGTGAGCAATCCGGCGCACCCGGGATCCGCGAGGGCCCGCATGATATCGAACCCCGACACGGACCGGGCCGACCCATGGCTGGAGGTGCCGTCATCGTCCAGCACGATCACCGGGCGGCCATACCGCTCGACCAGCTTGTTGGCGACGATCCCCAAGACACCGGATGTCCATCCCCGACCGGGCACCACCAGGACGGGCGCGTCCCGGATCGCGGAGTCGGCTCGGAGGCGGGTCTCGGCCTCGGCGAGGATGCGGTCGGATTCGACCCGGCGGCGGTCGTTGATCCGCTCGATCTCCTGGGCCAGGCGCCTGGCGTCCGCGGGATCCTCGCTCAGCATCAGGTCGAGGGCGATCCGAGGGTCACCCATCCGGCCGGCTGCGTTGAGGCGGGGGGCGAGCTTGAAGCTGATCGCCCCGGCATCGACCTGGCGGGGATCGATCCCTGCCACCTCGCAGAGCGCGGCGATCCCGGCCCGGGGGCGAGATCGGATCACGGCGATCCCGTCCCGGACCAACCGACGGTTGATGTCCGTCAGGGACGAGACATCGGCGATGGTGCCCAGCGCTGCCAGCTCCTGATAATCGGTCTCGTTGCCGGAGGCGGCGACATCGATACCCTCCCCGGCTAGTCCCGAGACGAGGAGATAGCTCAGCCCGGCCGCCGAGAGACGACGCTCCGGCAGGTCCTCGTATCCGGGGACCTGAGCCGAGACGAGGATCGCTCCGTCCGGCCCGGGATCATCTGGAGCCATTTGGTGGTGATCGAGGATCACGACATCCAACCCGATCGAGCGGGCATAGCCGACGAATTCGTGATCGCTGCTGCCGCAGTCGACGACGATCAGGAGGGTGGCGCCCGTGGCCCGCAGTTCGTCGATGGCGGACCGGTTCAGGCCATACCCTTCCTCGCGGCGCGGCAGGCGGGCCACGACGCCGCCGGGATCACCGGTCGCGGCCCGCACCGCGGACCGCATCGCGAAGACGAGGATTGCCGTGGCAGTGATTCCGTCGGCATCGTAGTCCCCGAAGATTGCTACCCGCTCCGTTGGCCCCCCGGGCCGGACTGCTGCCCCGATGCGACTCACCGCCCGCTCCATCCCCGGCACGCGGTAGGGATCGGGCGGCTCGCTCGTCCGGGGATCGAGGAACCGGCTGGCCCCGTCGGCGTCGCGGAAGCCCCGCCGGTAGAGCAGTTCGCGTACGAGGCGGTTGCCGTGCAGTCCCTCCACATCACCGGTCGGTACGGGCTGGGGGAGTTTCCAATCATCGTAGGTCGTCAATGGGGGTCACCGGGACGGGCCCACTCACCCCAGTCCCGGGCATCGGGGTCGTGGGGACCAGTGGGTCGGAAAACCGAGATCATGGCGGCGATCGTATCACGGATGGACACCCCGAATCCGCCCGGCGTAGCCGACGTGCGTGGTACCATCCTTAGGTCGAAACGTGGAACCGTGGATGTACGTACACGCCCGTGGCTGGTCGTGCGTTGGTGCTGTCCCGGACATCCGCCGGTGGCGTGGTCGCAGGATATGGGGAGGGGAAACGGTGCGGACGGTGGTGTGGGACAGGGATCGCAGAACGTCAGGCGGCATGCCCAGGCGATGGCTCGTCGTGACTCTGGCGGTACTCTTGGCAGTGGTGACGATCGGCGGTGCCACCCTAGGCACGTCCGCCGCCCAGGCCGGTGACGAGGCCACCTGGACACCCCCCCGCACCGTCTATGTCGAAGCCGCGGGCCACACCGTCGACGGGTTGTTCCTCGATCTCTGGCGCGCCTATCCGGATGTCCTCGGCGATCCAATCACCGAGGAATTTACCCAAACGTTCCCCGTCGAACCCACCAGCCGGCTCCCCGTTGGGGAGGACGATGATGCGGAGACCGAGCGCATCGTCCAATACTTCGAGGGCATGGCGCTGGTCTACCTGCCCGACGAGGCACCAGGCGAGCAGGTCGAAACCCTGCCGATCGGCGAGCGAGCCGCTGACATCTTGAACGACAAGTACCCCAAGGAGTTTGCTGAGGCGCCCGATGACGCCTGCGGCTCGATGGACGCCGCGGACTGTGTCCGGTTCGAGGAGACGGGCCACTCGCTCCACACCGGCTTCAAGGCCTTCTGGGAGGGTCGGTCCGGTGCCGAGTTGCTGGGGATGCCGGTCTCCGAAGAGTTCCGCGCCCGGGATGGCCGATCGGTCCAATTCTTCGAGCGCGGCGCGTTGCAATGGAAGCGCGGCGAGGAGATCACCGTCCGCCCGATCGGTCGAGAACTGGCCATCCGGGACGATCTCGACATGGACCGGATCGACCGCCCGGCAGATGTCCCCGCCTATGACGAGAGTCTCTTCATCGCCCCCGAACCAGTCGCGGCCGAGACCGAGAGCCTGACCTTCGACGCGGGCTTCGGTCCGGGCCCGATCCAGGGTGGCTGGAAGGAGATCGTGATCTCGATATCCGCCCAGCGCATGTGGGCCTACGAAGACGGCGAGATGATCCTGACGACCCTGGTCAGCACGGGCACGGCCGAGATCCCATTCACCGTCACCCCGGTCGGCCGCTGGTCGGTCCTCTCCAAATACGATGTCCAAACCATGCGCGGTACGGTCAGCGGGGAGGACTACGAGGTCCCCGACGTGCCGTGGATCATGTACTTCGACAACCTCGGCAACGCCCTGCACGGCACCTATTGGCACGACAACTTCGGCACTCCCATGAGCCACGGCTGCGTCAACTTGCCGCTCGACGTGGCCGAGTTCCTCTACGGCTGGACCCCGCTAGGCACCCCGGTGACGGTGGTCGAGTAGCGGGAACGTAGGCACTGGCCCGGTCGGGTCCCGAAGGCGGATCGCTCGGCGCCCGCCCCCGTCCCATAGTCCACGAGCGATGCGGAAAGGACCTGCCAGGTGCGAGCCGCTGATATCCGTCTCCTCTTCGACTACTCGTATTCCGCCAACGGCCGAGTCCTCGACGCGGCCGGTCGGCTCGCGCCCGACGAGTTCACCTGGCTGCCGCCCATCCGCGGGGGGACGAGCGTGCGGGACATCCTGGTCCACACCCTCGACGCGGAGCGGGGGTGGCGGGAGCACCTGAGCCAGGGGCAACCCGACGGTTCCCCCGAATTGGTCCCGGCGGAGTTCCCAAACGTCGCCACACTAGCGGCCGCCTGGCGCGCCGACGAGGCGCGGATGCGTGCCTGGCTCGAGACCCTCGACGATGATGCCCTGGACGCCCCCGAGCCCCGGCGGGGTCGGCCGCTCTGGGTCTGCCTGGCTCACGTCGTCAACCATGGCACCCAGCACCGCAGCGAGGCCGCGATGCTCCTGACTCACCTGGGCCAGTCGCCCGGCGACCTCGACTTCACTTTCTTCCTGCGAGACTGGATCGACGACTGAGGATGATGACGACCTGATCGCGGCGGCCGCGTCGTCGCCCAAGAGCGCGGACCGAGACCGATGCGAATCGACGACCTGCGGCTCCTGTTCGCCTATTCCTACGCGGCGACCGGCCGCGTTACGGCGGCGGCCGAGCGCCTCACTCTGGACGAATATCTCGACACGCGGCCCGCAACCTCCGACGGGAGCCTACGGGACATCCTCGTCCATACGCTCGACGGCGAGCGAGGATGGCGGGAGGAACTGCGATTCGGGACGTGGTCGGAGGCGTCCAGGCTCGATCCCGCCGACTTTCCCGATGTCCAGACGCTCATCCGAGCCTGGCGCCAGGATCAGGGCCAGATGATGACCTGGCTGGCGACCCTCGATGACGAGGCGCTCGACGGTCTCGAACCCAACGGTCCCCGGCGCCGGCCGCTCTGGGTGTGCCTGACCCACGTCGTCAATCATGGCACCCAACATCGGAGCGAGGCGGCGATGATCCTTACCCAGTTCGGCCATCCCCCGGGCGACCTCGACCTATCTTCCTACCTCGATGGCTGGAGCACCCAGTGATGCCAGGAGGTTTGGATCAGCGTCCCGGGGTCATGTCGTGGCGTGGGCTGTCCCGGTCCGCGGGCAACCGACCATGACCGTTTCCTCCTATGGACCTGACCACGCGGCGCTAGCCTCTCCCGAGGGCGAGGACGGCGGCGCGTATGCGAACCAGGTCCGCTATGGCTTCTACCTCCGACCCGACCCCGCGACCTGCATGGCGATCGCCACGATCCATGATCTGCTCGAACGTCAGTACGGACTGCGCGTCGCTGGCCGCTTCATGCCCCACGCGACGGTCAAGGGGTTCTTTCACTCCCATGCCACGCCGGAGGCGATGGTCGCTCGCCTAGATGACGCCCTGTCTGGCCATCGGGCTTTCCCGGTCACCAACGGGGGCCCGATCCGCTACGGACCGACCTCGATCGTGCTCGATGTCCACCACGGGGAGACGGGGGAGCGGAATGAACCGCTCCACGCCGTCCACGAGGCCGTCCTGGCCGCTCTTCTACCCCTCGTCCGGTCCGATTGCGCCTTCACCCGCGTGGAAGGACTGGCGGAGCGCTTCCACGCCCACCTGACGCTGGCCATGGTCGACATGCCGCAGTGGCTCGGTGAGGAAATCCTGACCTTCATCCGTGCCCTCGGCCCGATCGGTCCACCGACATTCACCGCCGATACCTTCCACCTGCTTGAATTCCGGAGCGAGGCCTGGGACGGCGCATGGTGGGAGACGCTGACCTGGCGCCCTCTCCACGGGTGGCGACTCCCGTCGGTCAGCGATTCACCGCTTCCATGATGGCCCGACCAGCGGTGCAGGATTTCAACGTCGCGCCGGCCGGCGGATCGTCGAACGGGCACGAAGACCCCCGCCCGGAGTAGGCTTAGGGACATGAGCGCGGACGGCATGATCGGGATGTTCGATTCGGGCCTGGGCGGGCTCAGCGTGCTTCGGGATGTCCGGGCCGCGTTGCCGGCCGAGGACATCCTCTACTTCGCCGACAGCGCCTATTGCCCGTACGGCGAGCGGGACGACGCCGAGATCATCGCTCGTTCGGCCCTGATCAGCGGGGCCCTGCTCGAACGGGGTGCTAAGGTCCTGATCGTCGCCTGCAACACCGCCACGTCGGCCGCCCTGATGACACTCAGGGCGGCGATCGC
>CADCWH010000279.1 GCA_902806395.1 uncultured Thermomicrobiales bacterium
CTGCGGACGAGGCCGAGGACACGCAACCCGCGCAACTGGTGAGAGACGGCGGACTCGCTGGTCGCCACCGAGGCCGCCAGGTCGCAGACGCACAGCTCGTGTTGGGCGAGGGCCGCGATGATCCGTAGGCGAGTCGGGTCAGCCAGGGCCGCGAAGATGTCGGCGAGCCCGGCGAGGGTGGCCCCCTCCGGCAACGCCGACCTGGCCGCACGTACCGCGTCAAGGTGAACGACGCGATCGTCACAGACGAGATCGGCCATGGCGGCGAGTTGATCAGTCTTCCGAGGTCTGGCCATGACTCCCCCTAGACCTGATACGCGATCTCAATATATGAATAGGAACTCATACGGGGAATCGTACCATGCTCGAGTGGGGACGCGCCATGACGCAGTTTCGCGGGAGGCCCTCTCCATCGACGTGGGGGCAGACCTCAGGCTCCCCCGATCTGCCTCTTAGTTGTCACCACTCCCCCGGCGGCGCGCCCAGGTCGAGACGTGTCAGGGCATTGGCTCCGACCCGTCAGATCCCTGGTGGAGACCAATCGACGCCGGCGATGATGCCCGACGGCAGGTTCACCGGAGCGGACCCCATAGGGCATACTCGGCCCGTGTGGAACGACCGAGTGAGGTGATCGTGCTCGATATCCTGCGTGCCATCGTGCTCGGCATCGTCGAGGGCCTGACCGAGTTTGTCCCGATCTCCTCGACCGGGCACCTCATCGTGGCTGGTCACCTGCTCGGTTACACCGGGGAAAAGGCCGCGACGTTCGAGGTCTTCATCCAACTTGGAGCGATCCTCGCGGTGGCCGTGCTGTACCGCGAGCGCCTGGTCGGGCTCATGCCCACGACGCCGGGACAGGGCTTCGCCGGTCGGAGGGGTCTTGCCCTGCTCGGCCTGACGACGCTCCCGGCCCTGGTCGTGGGAGCCGTGGCCGGCAGCGCGATCAAGGACAACCTCTTCAATCCGACGACCGTCGCGATCGGTTGGGGGATCGGTGGTGTCGCGCTCCTGGGGGTCGAACGGTTCCGGCCGGCGGCGACCAAGACCCACCTCGGAGCGCTGGGCTGGCGCGATGCGCTCCTGGTCGGGCTCATCCAGTGCCTCGCGCTCTGGCCAGGCGTCTCCCGGGCCGCGATGACGATGGGCAGCGGCATGCTCCTGGGTGCCGACCGGAAGACGGCGGCGGAATATTCGTTCCTCGCGGCCATGCCGGTGCTGACGGCCGCGACGGTCTACGACCTCTACGGCAGCAGGGACCTCCTCGAGGCAACCGACCTGCCGATGTTCGCGGTGGGCTTCGCCGTGGCGTTCATCGCCGCTTGGTTCGCCGTCCGCTACTTCCTCGGCTTACTCGCGACCATGACGCTGCGCCCGTTCGGCTGGTACCGGATCGCTGCGGCCATGCTGCTGCTCCTGGCGATCTCGGCCGACTGGATCTCGGACTGAACCCGGCCAGAACACGACGCCGATGCCCCGATCCAGCCGGGTCACCGCCATGTTCAGTCCGCGACACCCTCCATCGTGGCGACCTCGGGCACGGCGGGCACCAGGGCCAGGCGCGCCTTCGGTACCACCTTCCAGATGCGGGACAGCGTCCCGACCCAATCATCCAGGAGGGCCCGAGCCTGGACGCTACCGGTCAGAGCCAGGTGGCGCTCGACCAAGGTGCGGAGCTCAGTCGCATCGTGCCCGACCATGGCCTCCAGCATGACCGACTCGTCGTTGATGCGGTGGGCAAAGGTGCCTTCGTCGTCGAGGACATAGGCGACGCCGTTCGTCATCCCGGCCCCGAAGTTCCGGCCGGTTGGTCCGAGGACGGCGACCGTGCCGCCGGTCATGTATTCGCAGCCATGGTCCCCGACGCCCTCAACGACGGCCGAGGCGCCGCTGTTACGGACCGCGAACCGCTCACCGGCCTGGCCGGCGACGAAGAGGGAACCGCCGGTGGCACCGTAGAGGATCGTGTTGCCGGCGATCACCTGCGGCGCGGTGAAGGGCGCCTGACGAGGCGGACTGATGGCGACCTCGCCGCCACTAATCCCCTTGGCAACGTAGTCGTTGGCCTCGCCCTCCAACAGGAGCCGCATCCCGGCGACGGAGAAGGCGCCGAAGCTCTGGCCGGCGCTGCCGGTGAAGCGGCAGGTCACGCTGGCGCCGGCCAGCCGCCCCTCGCTCCGGCGGACCGCGATCTCTCCAGCAAGCTTCGCTCCGACGGTGCGGTGCTCGGTCCGGATCGCCTCGACCACGCTGATCGCGCGACCCGCCTCCAGCGACGGCATCACCGCCGCGAGCAACCGGTCGTCGAGGGAGGGGCCGTGGTGGTCGATCTCTAGGGTGTGACGGCGTTCGACCTCGGCGGCCGGGGTCGCCAGCAGGCCGGACAGGTCCAGCATCCCGGCCCGGCCAACCATCTCGCGCTGCCTGAGCAGGTCCGAGCGGCCGACCAATTCGTCGATCGTGCGCGCCCCGAGGGCGGCCAGCAGGTCGCGCACGGCGGCGACCAGGTGCTCGAAGTAGGCGATCACCTGCTCCGGGGTGCCGGTGTACTTGGCCCGCAGGTCCTCGCGTTGGGTGGCGATGCCGGTCGGGCAGGTGTTGAGGTGGCATTGGCGGGCCATGTCGCAGCCGATCGCGACAAGGACTGAGGTGCCGAAGCCAAATTCCTCGGCCCCGAGCATCGCCGCCATGACCACGTCCTCGGCCGTCTTGATGCCGCCGTCGGTCCGGAGGCGGACCCGGGAGCGGAGGCCGTTCATCACCAGGGTCTGCTGGGTCTCGGCTAGGCCGATCTCCCAGGGGCAACCGGCGTGCTTGATCGAGGCCAGCGGCGAGGCGCCGGTGCCACCGGAGTGGCCGCTGATCAGGATGTAGTCGGCCCGGGCCTTGGCGACCCCGGTGGCTACGGTGCCGACCCCTGCCTCGGCCACCAGCTTGACCCCGATCTTGGCCCGGGGGTTGACCTGGCGCAGGTCGTAGATCAGTTGGGCCAGGTCTTCGATGCTGTAGATGTCGTGGTGGGGCGGCGGAGAGATCAACGGCAGGCCGGGCACCGCGTAGCGGAGGCGGGCGATGAATGGCGTCACCTTGTGGCCGGGGAGTTGGCCGCCCTCGCCGGGCTTGGAACCCTGAGAGATCTTGATCTCCAGTTCCTCGGCGTGGGACAGGTAGTCGGCGGTGACGCCGAAGCGGCCGGATGCCACCTGCTTTACTTTGGAGTGCGGCACGTCCGGGCCGTCCTCGTGGTACCAGCCGGGATCTTCACCACCCTCGCCGGAGTTGGAGCGTCCTCCGATCCGGTTCATCGCCACAGCGAGGGTCCGGTAGGCCTCCGGGCTGAGGGCACCGAGCGACATCGCCGTGACCACGAAGCGGCGCAGGATCGCCCCGGCCGGCTCGACCTCGTCGAGGGGGACGGCCGGGCCAGCGGGGACTAGCTCGAGGAGGTCCCTCACCGCGGTGGGCGGCTGCGACGTGACCAGGGCGCGGTACTCACCGTAGGCGACCGCGCCGCCGTCGCGGACGGCCTCCTGGAGCTTGGTGACCACGGTGGGGTTGTACGCGTGGGCCTCGCCCTCCTTTCGGAAGCGGACGATGCCCAGGTCGGGCAGCTTGGCGGCCATCTCGGCATAGGCCTCGCAGTGGCGCGTCCGGACATCGGCCTCGATCTCGGCCAGGCCGATGCCGCCGAGCCGGGACGGGGTGCCCTCGAAGCAGCGTTCGACCAGGGCCGGGGAGAGGCCGATCGCCTCGAAGGTCTGGGCGCCCCGGTAGCCCGAGGCGGTCGAGATACCCATCTTGGAGGAGACTTTGAGCAGGCCGTTCTCCATCGCCGCCAGGTAGTTGCGGCGAAGGTCAGCGTCTGTCATCTCCTCGTAGCCACGTCCACCGGCCAGCGCGGCGGCAGCCTCCAAGGCCAAGTAGGGGAAGACGGCCGAGGCACCGTAGCCGATCGCCAGGGCGAGCTGGTGGACGTCCCAGACATCGCCACTCTCGACGATCAGGTCGGCGCGCATCCGCAGCCCGGACCGGATCAGGGCGTGGTTGATGGCCCCGACCGCCAGGACCATCGGCATCGCGGCATGGTCCGCGTCGACGCCCCGATCGCTCAGCACCAACAGGCCGGCACCGTCGCGGACGGCCACCTCGGCAGCGACCACCAGAGCATCGAGGGCCGCCGCCATCGCGCCTTCGGCAGCGGCGGGCGAGAACAGCGTCGAAAGGGTCGTCGCCCGGATCGGGCCGTCCAGGGCGGCGAGGGCGGCGAAGGTCCGTTCGTCGAGGACGGCGCTCGGGAGGTGGATCACCCCGGCCGCCTCGGCCCCGATCACCAGCGGGTTGCGGCGGGGCCCGACGTGGGCGTCGAGCGCCATCACCTGTC
>CADCWH010000280.1 GCA_902806395.1 uncultured Thermomicrobiales bacterium
ACCCTCGGCGGGGTCGGTAGCGCGGTGGTGGCCGCTCGCGGCACCATCCGCGAAGCCTCCCGACTCGACGCTTCCTATCGCCTCACCTGCGTGGTCCCGACCGCGGAACTCGGCGCCCTCGAACGCCGATTGCCGCCGCTGACGCGTGGTGAGGCAGGGTGGTCATCACGGTTCGCCGGCTACGAACCGGTGCCGGGTGCCGCACCACGACGGGATCGCGTCGGCCCGAATCCCCTCATTCGGGCTCACTACCTGGCCGAGGTGGCGCGGTCGTAGGCCCTGGGCGGCCGGGTCGCTCTCCCGGCGCGGCGGCCCGGCCATTGACCAGTTTTCGACTGGTTCACCTCACCGGGTCATCTCGATCGGGACGATTGCTGATCCCGGACCCGACCGTCCCCGACCTGTGGGGTCGGCAAGGATCGGGCGTGGCAGCGACACGAGGACGTGACCCCGGTGTCGTGATAGCATCCGAAAATGGAGCGACCGCCACGTTGGACCGACCGTCCCGATGATGGGTCCAACCCCCTGGACCACGTCGCAGGCGAGCATTGCCGGTCCATCCAACGGCCGCTCGGAGTACGCTGCACCCGCTTCGACGGCAGGCGAAACACCGACCCACGCGGAGGAGGCGATCATGGACCGCCCCGGTGCACCTTCCCAGGGGACTACCTTGCCCGCGGCAAGCATTCCGGCCCTCCAGCACGCAGAAGCGATGACGATGGCACGGGAGGAGCTCGATCGATTCCTCGATCTACTCGGCCAGTTCGATCGCGACGACTGGGATCTGTCCACGGTCTGCACCGACTGGGATGTGCGGCAGGTGGTTGCGCATGTCTCAGCCACATCAGCGGGTTTCGTCCGGGGCTCGGACCTCCGGCGGGCCATCAGTGGTCGCCTGCAGCGGCCGCACCGCCAACGAGGGCTGGATCGACTTGGCGCGATGAACCAGATCGGGGTGGACGACCGCGCCGATCGCAACCCGACCGAATTGATCGCCGAACTGCGAGATGTCGGTCCACGGGCGATCGAGAGGCGCAAGAAACTCCCGAACGCGTTGCGAGGTCTACCACTCCCGATGGGCTTGGCATTCCCGTTCGGGAAGACGTGGGTCCCGCTGGGATACTTGACCGACCTGATCATGACGCGCGATGTCTGGATCCACCGGTTAGATCTCTGCCGCGCCACGGGGCGAGAAATGGTCCTCACGGCCGAGCACGACGGGCGGATCACGGCGTTGGTGGTGCGAGAATTGGCCGACCACCTCGCGAAGACCGTCGGGGAGACATCGGTGGTCCTCCACCTGACCGGGCCCGCCGGTGGCCGCTGGTCCATGGGGGACGCGGCCGGCCCCGGAGCCACCATCACGATGGACGCGTGTGATCTCCACTGGCTCGCCGCCGGCCGGACGACAGCCGCGGAACTGCAACAGAACGGTCTCGTCTCGGTCGACGGAGACTCCGGAGTGGCGAATCGGGTACTGGAGAACACGTCGGCGGTCTACTAACGACAGATTGGCGTGGCATTCGGTGATCCCGAGGCGACTGCGGAGTGGACACGATCCGACGACCGAGCGATCAGAAGTGCGCGTCCTCCCGTTGGGCGATCACCGTGCTAAGATCGCTCGGCTCTTCGACATCTGTCAGACTCGTCGTCCCCGCCCGGGGACGGGTGCATGGACCAAGGGATCGCCGTGGCCCAGATCATCTCCGTCCACTCCTTCCGGGGCGGCACTGGCAAGTCGAACACCACCGCCAATCTGGCTGCGCTGCTGGCCCTCGGGGGCAAGCGAGTCGGGGTCATCGACACCGACATCCAGTCCCCCGGCATCCATGTCCTCTTTGGCCTGGCCGGTGAGGACATCACCGCATCCCTGAACGACTTCCTTTGGCATGGCCACGCCATCGAGGACGCCGCCCGCGACGTCACGCCCGTCCTCCCGACCCCGTCTGCCGGACGCGTCTTCCTCATCCCCGCCAGCATCAAGCCGGGCGAGATCACTCGGGTCCTGCGGGAGGGCTACGACGCCCAACACCTCACCCAAGGACTGCGGCGCCTGATCGATGAACTGCGCCTCGATGTCCTGATGATCGACACCCATCCCGGGCTGAACGAGGAGACCTTGCTCTCCCTGGTCCTCTCCGATGTCCTGCTGGTCGTGATGCGCCCCGATCACCAGGACTACGAGGGGACGGGGATCACGGTCAAGGTCGCCCGTGGCCTGCAGGTGCCGGGCCTGATGATCGTCGTCAACAAGACACCCCCTAGCCTCGATCCCTCCAGCGTCAAGGCCGAGGTCGAGGCGGCCTACGGGTGCGCAGTCGCCGCCGTGCTTCCCCATAGCGACGACATGATGGCACTTGCCAGCGCCGGGATCTTCTCGGTCCGCTTCCCGGATCATCCCCTCACTGCCCTCTACGGCCAGATCGTGACCCACCTCTCGATCGCCTAAACGCGACTCCTGACCCACCTTCCACGCCGGAGCCGCCATGGGTACCGACTGGTCCTCGTTCCTCTCGCGTGACGAACTCCTCGCCGGTCTGCCCGCCCGTCGTGCCAGTACGCTCCTCTTCGCCATCGAGAGCCGCACCGCCCACCTCGTCCAGCGCTCGCGCCGCTCGCTCGCCACCTACCTGACCGAGCGGAGCGGTGAGGCCCAGGAGCGGGACTTCATGGACGCCCTGACCCAGGGCCGGGACATGGTCGCCAAACCGTCGGTTCAGGACCTCGAGCGCTACGCATCCCGCTGGGCGCCCCTCGTCCCGCCGGACCCCGGCGTCCGCGCCACGCTCGCCCACCTGCTCGGCGAGCGGTATCACCTGCTGGACACCAGGACACCAGGGATCACGTCCGCCATCGGCCTGACGGACCCCACCGTCGGTGAGCGCTTCCGGGCCCTCTACGACGCCCCGATCAGCTCGATCCTGGCCCAGTCGGCACCGACCCGCGAGCGGTGGCGCTGGCTCCGGGCGGGTGTCTCCGATCGACTGGAGAATCTTCCCCCCTTCTGGACGGCCTTCGCGCTGACGCTGACCGAGACGGTCGGTGCCGGGATATTGGCCCTACCGATCGCCTTCGCCAATGTCGGTCCGTTGGCCGGGATCATCGCCCTGGTGGTGCTGGGACTGGTCAACATCGGGACGATCGCCGCGATGGCCGAGGCGGTGGCCCGCAACGGCGAGATCCGATATGGCCGGTCCTACTTTGGTCGGATGGTTCGCGAGTATCTCGGCCCGGCAGGGTCGGCAATCATGACCCCCGTGCTCTTCGTGCTGGTCACCATCATCCTGCTGTCGTATTTCATCGGGTTCTCGTCGACGCTCGCCGATGCCACGGGCCTCCGGGCCGAATGGTGGGCGGCCGGCCTGCTCCTCGTCCTGGTGTACTTCGTTCGTCGCCGGAATCTCGGCGCCACCGTCGCCTCCGCCCTGCTGGTCGGGGCCACGACAATTAGCCTGATCGTCATCATCGCCCTGCTCGCCCTGCCGCACGTTAAGGCGGACAACCTCCGCCACGCTGAGGTCCCCTTCCGGGATGGTCGACCATTCGACGCCTCCATCCTGGAACTGGTTTTCGGCGTGGTGCTCTTCGCGTACTTCGGCCATACCTCCACCGCCGTCTGCGCCCCCGTGGTCCTTTAGCGAGACCCCACCGGTCGCTCCCTCATCCGCGGTGCCGTGGCGGCGTTGGCGGCCGCGGCCGGGCTCTATGTCCTCTGGGTGGTGGCGGTGAACGGGGCAGTCTCTCCCGGCGTGCTCGCGAATGAGACCGGTACGGCGCTCGCGCCGCTCACCACCCTGGTCGGACCCGGCGTGCACGTCGCCGGGGGTATCTTCGTCATCTTGGCCATGGGCATGGCGTCCATCCAGCAGGCACTTGGCCTGTCGTACCAAGTTCGCGAGTGGTTGCCGACGGCCGGTCCGATGCTCCCGTCCGATGGCGTTCCCGTCCCGGCACCGTGGTCTCGCGCGGGGGTCGGCCGGGCATTGGCCGGTCCCCGCTGGCGGGGTGCCATGGGCATGGCACCGATAGTGATCATCTTCCTGGTCGTCGAATGGCTGTTCATCACGGGCCAGGAGTCATTCGCGGGGCTGCTGGGCTTCATCGGCGCCGTTGTGGGACCGATCGTGGCCGGCGTCTTTTCCATGCTGATGCTCGTCGCCGCCCGCCGCAAGGGAGACTACGCCGTCGATGGCGGGTGGCGCTTCCTCGGCTCCCGGGCCGTCGTCTGGGTCGTCTGTGCCCTGTTCCTCACCAGTGTGGTCTTCCACGGCCTGTTCGCTTGGGACGACCTCCTCCGGCGGGGGGTGGCGCTGGTCGTGAGCGCGGTCGTGGTCGGACTCATCGTCGCGATCCGCCGCGACGCGTACGTTCCCCGGGCCGTGATCGAGGTCCGAGAGGAGGCCGGTGCACCGGGCGACCCCGTCGTGAATGTCGTCGCCCGTGGCGTCCCGGTCCCCGTCGAAGTCGGGTGGTCACGGGCTGTCAACCGCTCGCGCGGTGGCCCGGGGGGCGACCGGACCATGTCTCTCCATTTGCCCGCCCTGCCGGTGCGAGAGGTCAAGGTCTGGGCGCATCGCCTCGATCCAGAGGGCGTCTCAGAGGCCCGTCCCGCCCGGGTGGCCTTCCACCGGGACGACGGTCACGGGGATACGGCGGCGGTGGCGCTCTCCGGTCATCTCATCGTCCCGTCCGATGGGACGTCGGCCCGCGTCGAGATCACCCTCCCTCCCTCGGGTGATTCACCCCGCACCGTGGCCCGGCCTCGCTGACCACGGGCCAGCTTGGCGCACGAGACCTGTACCTGGCCATCCCTAGGCCCGGTCCCTGTGACTCGGTCCCACACGGGGTATTGTGATCCGACGAGAGACGACTATGATGGGAATGCGTCATTCCGATAGCCGGCCCGTGAGAACCACGATCCGGGGCGTTCGACCGTGTCGCCAGGGTCGACGACCTCTCTCCTCTGGGCGAAGGCAGAGCCGGCAATCGTCGCGCAACGCGTCATTGGGCCCCGCGACCCTTCGATCATTCCTCAACCAACGAGAGCGATCACCGATGACGGCACAGACTGCGGCCCCGCTCACGTCCGAACTCCGCCAGGTGGTCGGGCGCCCCTTCGGTATCGACGAGACGGGCCGGCCGATCCGGGACGGGAGTGGTCGGCTCACGGTCAACGCGATCCAGACCATGCTGGAGGCCGTCGGTCGGCAGGCCGAACGGTCATTGCCCCTGGGGACGACGCCGCCCGAACGCGAGATGGCAATTCAAGCCGCGACCACGGCTGCGATGGACCGCCTGGTCAAGATGCTCAATGATGCGATCCCCGACGAGCAGTACCGCGTCTCGCGGGACCACCTGCTGAACGGCAGCAATCATTACTCCTACGAGTTCCGGCTCTTCGTCAACGAGTACTGCCGCGTCATCTCCGGTGATCCCGACTTCTTCTACACCCAGGGCGCCCACAGCGTCCCCTCGGTCCTCGGCTACGTCGGTCGACCCGTCGGCATCCAGGGGACGTACGAGATCGTGCCCCGATTCGCTGCCAAATTCGTCAAGACTGACCTCCGGCTCGTGCGGACCACACCCAGCACGGCCCAGGTCCGCTGGTACGGCGCCTCCCAGTTAGAGCGTGTCCCGGAGGTGCACCGCCTCGCCTACATCCGCTTCGCGTGCCGTACCTACCAGGGAGCCGGCGCCGCCATCCCATCTGTCCTCGCCGGGCTGCCCCATTCCACCATCCGCGAGCTGAGGTGCCAGGCCGACGGGGCGGAATGCTGCGAATGGGAATTCTCCTGGCAACCGCAGCCCACATGGATGACCAGACGATCTGTCCTCGGCATCGTGGTCTCAGTCCTCGTCTTCAGCTATGTCGTGTTGGGCCTCCCGGGCGTGTGGTGGCTGGCCCTGGGCTCGTCGTTGCTGCCGGCCGCCTGGGCAGTCTCGAATGACCGGACTAGACGACTCGAGACATTCGTGCGGGACCAGCGGGACGTGGCGGAGTCACAGTATGACGAGCTCAACCAGCGCCTCTCCGAACTGACCGCGCTGCACGAGATCGGCGTCGCCCTCAGCGCGACCCTCGACCTCAATGACATGCTCGACCGGAGTCTCCGCGCGGTGACGGCCCACATGGCGTTTGACCGGGCCTGGGTCATGCTGATCGACGAGGAGCGCCAGGTCCTGACCGGGGGTCGGAGCATCGGCGGCACCCCGGCGATGACCCGCCTGATCGAGCGACTCACGCTCCCCCTCGCCGAGCAGCAATCCCGCCTGGTCCAAGTCGTCGGCGCCGATCGCCCGCTCCTGTTTGACGACCTGGCCCCCACCAACGACGACATCGACCGCGAGGTGGCGCGCGTCCTTGGCGTGTCGGCGTTCATGGGGACCCCGCTCCTCAGCAAGGGTCGGGCGGTCGGCATCCTCGCCGTCGACAACGGATTGACCGGCCGCCCGATCGCCGGATCAGAGGCCAGCCTGCTCTTCACGGTCGGCAATGAGATCGCCAGCACGGTCGAGAACGCCCGGCTCTACCGGCATATCGAGACGGCGAACCGGGACCTCGAACGGCGGGTCCACGACCGAACCGTCGAACTGGCCCGGGCCAGCGCCGAGGCCGAAGCGGCGCGGGCCGCCGCGGAAGAAGCGAACGGAGCCAAGAGTATCTTCCTCGCCACGATGAGCCACGAGATTCGAACCCCGATGAACGCCGTGATCGGCATGACTAACCTGCTGCTCGACACGGACCTCAATCCCGAGCAGCGTGAGTTCGCGCAGATCGTCCGCGACAGCGGTGAGGCCCTGCTGACGGTCATCAACGACATCCTCGACTTCTCCAAGATCGAGGCGGGGAAACTCGACCTGGAGATGACGCCCTTCGACGTGGGCGATTGCCTCGATTCGGCCTTGGACCTCGTCGCGATCCGGGCCGCGGAGAAAGATCTCGACCTGGCCTGCGAGATCGAGGACGACGTGCCGACCATCCTCCTCGGCGACGTCACGCGTCTCCGCCAGATCCTCGTCAACCTCATCAACAACGCGGTCAAGTTCACCGAAAGAGGCGAGGTCGTCGTCACGGTCCGGGCCGACCCTCCGTCGGATCCATCCGATCCGACCCGGCTCGTCCACTTCGCCGTCCGGGATTCGGGGATCGGCATCCCTCCCGATCGGCTCGATCGCCTTTTCCAGGCGTTCAGCCAAGTTGATGCCTCCACCACTCGCAAATACGGCGGGACCGGCTTGGGGCTGGCGATCTCTCGTCGGCTGGTGGACCTGATGGGTGGAACCCTCGACGTGGAGAGCGAAGTCGGAAAGGGGACCACCTTCCACTTCACGGTCGCCTTCGAACCGGTGTCCGACCGTGCCGCTCGCGCCCACTTGCACGCCGAGCAGCCGCGACTCCGCGGAAAGCGTCTGCTGATGGTCGATGACAACGCGACCAACCGTCGGATCATCGCCCGGCATGTCCGCGGCTGGGGCATGGATGTCCGCGACACCGCCTCGCCGTCCGAGGCGATCGAGTGGATCGCCGCCGGTGACCCGTTCGACCTCGCGATCCTCGACGTGATGATGCCGGAGATCGACGGCGTGATGCTGGCCCGCGAGATCCGTCGCTATCGCGACGCCACTCGGTTGCCGCTGGTCTTCTTCTCCTCCCTCGGCCGTCGTGAGGCCGAGGTCGCCAGCCTCGACATCGCGGCTTGGCTATCGAAACCGCTCAAGGCGGCGCAGCTCTTCCAGACGTTGGACCAAGTCTTCGCCAAGGAGGCCCTGGCCCCCGACACCGGCGACCCGGTGGAGACGCCCGCCCCGGCCTCCGAGAACGACGCGTCCGTGGCAGTCGCGTCTCGCCCCGCCGACCACTACCCGCTCCGAATCCTGCTGGCGGAGGACAACGCGGTGAACCAAAAGCTGGCGGTTCATCTGCTGGGACAGATGGGCTACGGAGTCGACCTTGCGACCAACGGCGTCGAGGCGTTAGCCGCGGTCGGACGCACCCGCTACGACGTGATCCTGATGGATGTCCAGATGCCCGAGATGGACGGGCTCGAGGCGACCCGGCTCATCTGCCAGCGGTTCCCCCCGGGAGAGCGGCCGCGCATCATCGCGATGACCGCGAACGCGATGCAGGGCGACCGGGAGCGCTGCCTAGAGGCCGGGATGGACGACTACCTGAGCAAGCCGATCCGGGTCGCCGAGCTCTCCGGCGCCCTGGAACACGCCGCCCTGGTCAGGGGAGGAGGTGTGGGGTGATCGAGCCACCGCCCCCGCCGGGAGAGGGGGGGAGCCCGCCCGTCCTCGACCGCACCGCCATGACCGAACTGCGGGAGATGACCGGCGGTGATGCGGCCTTCCTCGCCGAGCTGGTCGAGACCTTCCTCGCCGAGAGTCCGGTGCTGCTCGACGAGATGCGAGTCGCCGTCGCCAGCGGCGACGCGGTGACCCTGCGACGCGCCGCCCACACATTGAAAGCGAACTGCCGGACGTTCGGCGCCGGGGCCCTCGCCGCACTCTGCGAGGGGATCGAGATACGGGCGGCGGCCGGAGACCTCACGGACATCGCTCCGGTAATCGAGTCCGCCACCGGACTCTACCCCGCCGTCGCCTCCGCCCTGCGGGCCGAGGTGGTGACTCCGTGACGACCATGGACGGGGCGGGTCGCGGACGGGTGTTGGTCGTCGACGACGCGGCCCTGAACCGCCGCCTGCTCGACCGAGCCCTGCACGATGAGGGCTACGACGTCGTGCTGGCGGAGGATGGTCAGCAGGCCCTGACTATCCTCCGCGCCCCCGCGTCCCCGATCGACGTGGTGCTCCTCGACATCTTGATGCCTGTCCTGGACGGGTATCAGACCTTGCACCAGATCAAATCCGACCCCACCCTGCGTCACTTGCCGGTGATCATGATCACGGCGGTGGACGGGCTGGAGAGCGCCGTCCGCTGCATCGAACTGGGAGCCACCGACTATCTGCCCAAACCCTTCAACGCCGCCCTGCTGCGAGCCCGGGTCGGGATGTCGCTATCGGCGAAGCGCCTGCGAGACCTGGAGCTGGAATACCTGGAGCAAGTCAACCGTGTCACCGAAGCCGCCGCCGCCGTCGAGACCGGCACCTTCTCCCCCGGTGGCCTCGACCGGGTGGCGGCTCGTCCGGATGCCCTCGGCAGCCTGGCTCGCGTCTTCCAACGGATGGCGGAGGAGGTCCGGGCCCGCGAGGCTCGCCTCCAAGAACGGGTCCGCGAACTCCAGATCGTAATCGACGAGGAACGCCAGGCGACCAAGGTCGCCGAGATCACCGAGTCCGATTACTTCCGGCAGCTCCGCGATCAGGCCAAGACACTCCGAGGAATCCTGGACTGACCCGCCTGCCGTCCCCCCGGGCGACGTCCTGAGCACGTGCCGCATCGCGCACGGCCGCCGGCTACCACCGCGACACCCCGTCGTCTGGACACCGATCCCTCCGTTCCCGTGCCCGACGCCCCCGTTCTCAACGGCGACTGTTGCGCGGGTCTGTGAAGCGCTGGAGTTCGTCGCCCAAGAGATTCACGGCCAGGATCGACGCGGCGAGCGCTATCCCGGGGACGAGCATCATCCAGGGCGCGACCTCCATGTAGACCTTGCCATCGGAGAGGAGGGACCCCAGCGATGGAGTTGGTGGCTGCACGCCCAGGCCGAGAAAACTGAGGGCGCCTTCCGCGATCAGGGCCCCGGAGAGCGTGAAGGCGAGTTGGACGAGCAACGGCGTGGAGATGTTGGGTAGGACGTGACGGAACAGGATGCGCCCGGACGAAGCCCCACTGACGCGCGCGGCGATGGTGTATTCCATCTCCCGGACGCTCAGCGTCGGGCCGCGGGCGACGCGGGTGAAGACCGGGATGGTGCCGATCACGATCGTGAGCATGACACCCGAGATGCCGGGCCCCATGATGACGGCGATCAGGATCGCCAGCAGGAGGGTGGGAAAGGCAAAGAGCACGTCCGTGAAGCGCATGATGATCTCGTCCAACAGTCCCCCCGCGAAGCCGGAGACGAGACCAAGGAACGTGCCGACCGTCGCCGCCAGCAGGGCGGACGCCACCGCCAGGGCGAACGAGATCCGGAGGGCATACACCAGCCGGGCCAGCAAGTTCCGACCCAGTTCATCGGCGCCAAACGGCAGGTCACGTGACGGCGAGGCGAACATCGATCGTGGGGAGATGTCCGATGGGTCGCCGACCCCGACGAGCGGTCCGACCAGGGCCACCCCGAGCGCGCCCAGGAGGAACAGGGCGGAGACCGCACCAACCGGGCTCTGGCGAATGAAACGACCCACCGGGGACGAGTGGCGACGTACCTGTCGGTCGCCGGAACCTAGGGTGATCCCGCCAGGCGAGGTCGCGCCAGGTCGGCCGATCCCCGACACGGGCCGCTCCCGGATGCTTGCCTCCTTGCCTGCGACCATGACGGTCTTCTCCCCTTGGGACGGCGTGAGACAGGACGGGCCGCGCGCAGGCCCATCCGGTCCGCTCAAT